>JALYRS010000010.1 GCA_030855135.1 bacterium
CTCTTGAAGAAACTCGAATTGGTATCAAACTGGCTCATGAACTTAATGCTGACGTCAGCGTGGTAAAACTGGGCTGCTTGCTTCATGACATCGGTAAGGTCTCGGACGAGGTTGAAGGTAGTCACGTAGAACTAGGTGTCAAGATCGCCCGCAAGTACAACATGCCGCAATCTGTCATTGACGCCATTGCCCAGCATCATGAGGATGAACCATTCTCAGGTATCGAGCAGATGTTGGTCTATATCGCAGATGCAATTTCTGGTGCCAGACCTGGCGCCCGCTACGAGAACTACGACGAGTATGTCCAGCGTCTACAAAAGATTGAAGAGATAGCTACTGCTTACGATGGCGTAAAACAAGCCTATGCTATTCAGGCCGGTCGTGAAGTACGGGTAATTCTTGATCCAGAAGACTCCAAGGATAATGATGTTAAAGTCTTGTCACTGAAGATTCGCGATGAAATCAAAGAAAAGATGACCTACCCTGGCACTGTCACCGTAACCGTGCTGAGAGAAACAAGAGCGCAGCAAGTGGCAACTTAAAATCATCAATTTGAAGTAGCCAATCATGCTACAATGGAGATCGAATGCAAGTAACTTTGTACGTAATTCAAGTCATCTTAGCGGTCTTTATCACTACCACAATCCTGCTGCAGGCCAAGGGCTCAAGCTTAGGTACTACTTGGGGTGGTGGCGGTGAAACATATCACACTCGCCGAGGGATCGAGAAAGCTATTTTTTACGCCAGTATCATCGCTGTAGCATTATTTATTCTTAACTCGATAGCGCTACTCGTTACTTAACGTGAGAAAAATATATTGGTACCTTTCTTCATACACCCGTAAGCATGGCCTGATCGTTGTCATTAGTTTAGTGGCTGCCTCGATCTTCTTCTGGTTTTTAGTCCCTTTCATCAGTCAAGCAGTCGAGATAAAGCCGCGACGTTATATTGGTATGGTTGGTGATTACTCCCTAACCGACTTACCTGTGCCCGTCCAGGAACTAATGAGTTCGGGATTAACGTTAGTTGGTGAAAATGGCAGTGCTACACCTGAACTCTCTGAGCGCTGGAGTATAGAAGAAAATGGCACCCAGTATCGTTTTATTATCAAGAAAAATCTTTTTTGGCAGGACGGCAAAGCTTTTGAGCCGAGTGACATCCAGTACGCCTTTGAAGACGTACAAGTACTGACCACTGCCAATGATATTATCTTTAAACTGCCGGCAGCATTTGTTCCTTTTCCCAATGTCGTGTCACAGCCCATCTTTCGGCCAGGTACTAAGCGCTCGCTCTTCTTCTTCGAGCGACCAATATTAATTGGCATGGGCGAGTATGAAATGACCGATTACAAACGGCAAGGCGCCCGTGTAACGGAAATTACTCTAGATAGTCCTGACGAGCGAAAAATTTATCGCTTTTTCCTGACTGAGGAAGATGCAGTACTGGCCTTCAAACGTGGGGAAGTTGATATCGTCGAAGATTTAGCTTCTGCTCGAGAACTGGGTGATTGGCCGACGGTAGCCGTCACCAAAGAGCTTGACACCAACCGCTACCTGGCAGTCTTCTTTAATATCGGTAGTGGCATGTTTCCCAAAAATATCCGACAGGCACTTTCTTACGCTGCTAGAAAACCTGAAGAATCCAAACGAGCCATTGGTCCCATTAGTATGAAATCTTGGGCCTACCTCGAGGGTAGTAAAAGTTATGACTACGACCTTGTTCGGGCAGTCGAGCGCCTACTGAGTGAACCACCAGCTGCGCCTTTGGCGGTCGAGTTAACTACCACCCCAACTTTTGCTCAAGAAGCTGAGGCATTAAAAGTAGATTGGGAGGAACTAGGTAACCAAGCAGAACAAACATGTAGCAATAGTGCTGATTTTAAGGACAAAGCTGTTTGTGCAAATGCTAAGATTTCCGTCACCATTAAGATTAGTAGTTTCCCTGATACCAGTAATTTTCAGTTACTACTCGTCGGTCAGGAATCCCCACTTGATCCGGACCAGTACTTCTTATGGCATTCTGGTCAGCCCACAAATTTCTCTGGCTATGAGAATACTCGTATTGATAGCTTGTTGGAAAAAGGACGCACCACCCAAACCCAAGCTGATCGCTTGGCTATCTATCAAGAGTTTCAACAATTCTTCCTAGAAGATGCACCTGCAGTTTTCTTGCGTTATTTAGAAAATTACGAAGTAAAGCGAAAGTAGTTATGAAAAAAAAGGTATTACTGATACTTGGTGGTCGTTCTGGTGAACACGCGGTCTCAGTCCGATCCGCTAGAAGCATTGAAGCAGCTATTGATCCTGAACTGTACAATATTCACTGTTTGGGCATCTCTCCCACAGGTGACTGGCATTACGGCCCATCAGTTGATAGCATAACTGCAAATAACCAAGTGCTCTCACCTAGTGAGGCGGTTTTCTTACCTGGCAGATCTGATGGCACCAGCTTAGTTATTGATGCTAGTGATGGCCTAGAGAGTATTAAGTCAGACATTATCTTCCCCATCATTCATGGAACCTTCGGGGAGGACGGTAAACTCCAAGGATTACTGGAAATGGCAAACGCAGCCTACGTTGGATCAGGTGTGCTTGGTTCAGCTATCAGCATGGATAAAGTGATTCAGAAAACGCTCTGCGCCTTCCACAGCATTCCTCAGGCTACATTTATTGGCGTGACCAGAACTGAGTGGGAAGAGACTCAAAACGAAGTCATGACAAAGTTAGCAAGCCTTAAGCTGCCACTGTTTGTAAAACCTGCTAATTTAGGTTCTAGTGTCGGAATTACAAAAGTGAAAACTTCAGAAACTTTAGAAAAGGCCATCCACGAAGCTTTCTTATACGACCACAAAATTGTAGTTGAAGAAGGTATCTCAGATATGGTTGAAGTAGAAGTCTCAGTTCTGGGCAATTCCGCCCCAGTTGCCTCTGTCTGCGGAACACTAAGACCTCGAGCAGAGTTTTATGATTATAAAACAAAGTACCTCACCGATGATGTGGAAAAGGAAATCCCCGCCCAGATTCCCACAGACATCTCCGACAAAATCAGAGCTATTGCCATCGAAACATTTAAGATTCTCAACTGTGCTGGCTTGGCCAGAATTGATTTTTTCTATCAGCCATCGTCAAACTCAGTCTTTTTAAACGAGCTTAATACTTTACCCGGCTTCACTAGCACTAGCATGTATCCTGTTCTGTGGGAAGCTAGTGGTGTATCGTATAGTGAAGTAATAAGTAAATTGCTAGCACTGGCTGAAGAAAACTGGCAGGCAAAACAAGGTTTAAGGTACGATGTCGATGAAAAGACACTTTGAGCAGATTTTCCTCACCTGGTTAAGGCTTGCGGCCCAAGTACAGCTTCGTAAAAATAATCCCCTGATTATTGGTGTAACCGGCAGTGCTGGGAAGACCTCAGGTGTTCAGGCCGTAGAACTGGTTCTCAAACATAAGTACCGCGTCAAGGCCACGCACAAAGGTAATAGCGAGACCGGCATCCCTTTTGAGTTACTAAACATAGAAGTTGATACGTATGTTGGAGTTCAATGGCTAGAAGTTGCAATCAAAGCACTGTGGCAAGTGCTTACTTACTGGCCGAAGTATGATGTCTTAGTCGTAGAGATGGGCATAGATAGCCAAGATGCACCACGAAATATGGAGTATCACTTACGATATCTGCATCCACAAATAGGTATCTTTCTCAATGTAAGTAGTGTCCATGGAGAAAACTTTAGAGGTAAAAATATTGTTCAGAGTATTGCTCAAGAAAAAGGTAAACTTTTAACCCATTTACCGACATCCGGTTTAGCCGTATTTACTGCTGATCAGCTAGAAATAACCTCAATTGCCCAGCGTGTGGTGGCCAAAGTCGCACGTTTTTCCATAGACAGCGATAGCACAGCAGAGCTGCGCCTAAATAAGTATGAAGTGGCTTTGACCGGCACCAGCTATACCTTCACGCTTTATGGAGAGAAGCATGTCTTAGAACTGCCAGCGCAAATACACAGCAAAGTTGCCTTTGGTACTTTTGCAGCTGCCCTGCTGGTTGGTCATGAGCTTCAGGTACCAATCTCAGAGAGCCTAAGAACTCTTGCTCAGGAGTTCAAACTACTTCCCGGTAGAATGAGCCTGATTGAGGGAAAGCGCGACACTGTCCTAATTGATTCTTCGTATAACTCCTCATTGGGTGCCACTACAGGTGCGTTACATACCTTGAAAACACTCGAGCCGAAGCGTCGTAAGGTAGCGATTATAGGTGACATGCGCGAGCTTGGTACTAGATCCGCAGTTGATCATCAGTCCTTAGCTAAAGCACTAGCTGATACAGCGCAGTTAATAATCCTAATCGGCCCCCAGACTGCTCAATACGTAGCTCCCGCCTTAGTTACACTGAAGTTCCCCTCAGCAAAGCTTCATTCCTTTGAAAATGCCTACGACTCACTCACCTCACTAGATAACTTACTCCAGCCCCACGATCTAGTGTTAATCAAAGGCTCGCAAAATACAATTTTTTTGGAAATAATTGTCAAACACTTAATGAAGCAGCCTGAGCAAGCCGCAAAACTGTTGTGCCGTCAGACGCCGTATTGGGAAAGTCAGCGTCAGCTGCTTAAACGCTAGGCAAATTGCCCGCCCGCCCTTATACTTGGATGACATGTTCATAACCACTCAACACATCTCTAAGCAGCTTATTTTTCTAGGATGCTTGTCTGTTCTCTTCTCTGCCTGTGCTACTCCACAGCCCAACACTCAGGATATTAAGCTCAATGGGAGTAATGACAACTCGACCACCACATCAGAAAACAGTAATCCCATAACCCAAAATAATCAAATGGCACAACAGAAAGGTTCCATGAAATCATTAGCTGATTTTTCACCGATAGAGGCAACTCAAGCAACTATTGTTACAAGTAAGGGCGAAGTTATCTTTGAGCTCTATCGCGATGAAGCACCACTTACGACTGCGAACTTCCTAAACTTGGCAAAAGAAGGCTTCTATAGCAATATGGTCTTTCACCGCGTCATTCCTGACTTTATGGCTCAGGTTGGTGATCCTTTGACCAAAGATCCAAGCAAACAAGCAATGTGGGGTACTGGTGGACCTGGCTACAGCATAGCCGATGAGTTTGGCCAAGGTTTATCACACAGTAGTGAAGGCATTGTCTCGATGGCAAACTCTGGACCGAATTCAGGCGGCAGCCAGTTCTTTATTACCTACGCAGCGACACCATGGTTAGACGGTAAACATGCTATTTTTGGCAAGGTCACCAAAGGCATGGATGTTTTAAAACAAATCGAGGTAGGCGATACGATCACCTCTGTCTCTTACCAATAAAAGATTGGCCGTTGGGTCATGACTATATCTTTAAAAAAGCTAACCATCAGTCTAGGCGTTATAGTAGGTCTAGTACTCTCTTTGGTGGGTTGGACGACGTGGAGTACCTATCAGGCTATCACTGCCCTTAAAGCTGGTCAGTGGCAGAAAAGCAGTCAGGCTGCCGGACGTGCGCTGCCGTTTATATCTTTGGCAAACACCCTGTCCGCCAATGCTATCTCTGATCTAGTTATCACTCAAAGTACGCTATCCATGCTCAGAGCCTTACCCGAGGTACAAGAGGGAGTAATGACTGCATTAAGTGAACAAGAGTTGCAGCCAAGCACTAAAACCCTGATTCAACAAACTACTAACTCACTTCAGACAATACTTAATGAGTTACCAAACAGCATCATCATCCGCCGTGCTCTTTCACCTGGGCAACTATCACAGCTACCTGATCCTAGTACCGTAAAAAAACTGACAGAGTACTTTGTACAGTCTGATCATACCTACATTGTCTTACTTCAAAATACTCAAGAACTCCGGGCCACTGGCGGCTTTGCCGGCTCATTTGCCATTGTGACAGTAAAACATGGTCTGCCTATTAAAGTTGAGTTGCAGGATATCTACCAACCTGATGGTCAGTTTACTGGATTTATCCCAGCCCCCTCAGGTGTGACAGAGTACTTGAGTAGTGGTCGGGGTCTGCGTTTGCCAGATGCCAATTGGTCACCTGACTTCCCCACCAGCGCGGAGATGATTTTGGCCTACTTTGCGGCGGGTACGTATCAATCGGTTGACGGTGTAGTCGCACTGAACCTGGGAGTCGTGGAGAAAGTACTTGGCATTACGGACGATATTTTTTTACCCGACTATGACATTTACGTGACGCCACAAAACTTGGCTCAGTTAGCTCGAGCGGACAGAGATTCATTTTTTCCTGGCTCGTATCAAAAAACACAGTTTTTATCACATTTGTTTAAGCAACTTCGCATTCAGCTCACTCAACTTTCTGTGGCGCAGTATCGACAAATAGCCACGGTCCTCAGTGAGGCGGTGTATACCCAAGATATACAGGTATATAGCTCAGACCCAGAGATGCAGTCTGTATTGACGCAGTATGGCCTAGCTGGTGCTCTCGATACTCAAGCTCAGCTATATCCCGAAGCTTTATATCTTGGTTTAATAGAGTCGAATGTGGGGATAAATAAGGCAAACAAAAATATTTCACGCTCGGTCTCACTTGAGTTGGAGAGAACTACCACTAAAGTCAGCATTCGCTACGATAACCGTAATCCCGTGACGCCACCGGCGGATCTTACTTCTCCAGCCAGCAGTCAGAGTGGTGCCTTACATCTCCACTACCTAAATTACCAACGAATCTTGCTAAAGCCCGGTGATACAGTGACCGGGATCACAATGAATGGCAAGCCTATTGCCACTTGGCATGAAGCTGATATCTCCACGGCTAGCGGAGAAAATTTACGCCAAGTGGGATTCCTCGTTTCAGTGTATGAACAGAGTACCAGCACTGTAGAAATTCAAGTGAGTCACTCACCATTATCACCCACGCCCATAGTCGTGATTGACCATCAAGCCGGTGTGCCTGCCACCAAGTACTCACTTCTGCATCGTCTAGAAAATAAACAAATGGTAATCGATCGTGACACGGTACTTGAGCTTTAGCGACTGTTACAATATGAGTATGAATACTAGTCTAGATAGCACTGAGTTAGCCTTACTGCGAGGGAAAGCGGCAAAATTACTCAGCTCAGTTGATACTGCTACCTTACTGCAAAGTATAGCTAAGCTGGAAAGCAAAACACTAGAGCCTACTTTTTGGCAACAAGCCGATGCTCAGTCGGTCATGGAGCAACTTTCGTCGCATCGAGCTGAGTTATCACAAGTAACAGCAGTCAGCGATACTTTGAGTAATATAGCTGCTCTGCAGGAATTGCTAGACCAATCACTTGAGAGTACGGAATCTTCTGAGTATCAAGAACTGTTGGAAGAGCAACGATCACTCACCACACAGCTGAAAACAACTACTAATCAACTTGAATTAGCACAGTACCTAAGTGGCCCATTTGATAAACAAGGAGCTATTATCTCGATTCACTCAGGTCAAGGCGGTACCGAAGCCATGGACTGGGCAGATATGTTACGCCGGATGTATCTTCGCTACTTCGAACGCAAAGGTTGGAAATTTCAATTCATCTCAGAATCCCGCGGTGAAGAGGCCGGCATCAAAGAAGCTAGTTATGAAGTGACGGCGCCCTATGTGTATGGTTACTTAAAGGGAGAGAAAGGTGCTCATCGCTTAGTGAGACAAAGCCCGTTTAATGCTGATAATTTACGTCAGACATCATTTGCTTTAGTTGAAGTCTTACCTTTAATAACTGACGATTCCAGTGGTATCGAGATAAAAGACTCTGAACTAGAGTGGCACTTTAGTCGGGCAGGTGGAGCAGGTGGTCAAAACGTCAACAAAGTTAACACTGCCGTCGAGCTTACTCACACGCCAACTGGGATTGTTGTTCGGTGCCGTGAGGAACGGAGTCAAGCTCAGAACAAAGACCGAGCTTTAAAGTTGCTCAAAGCACAACTAGCAGTCATAGAAGAGGAAAAACTGGCTAAAAAGATAGCCGATGAAAAAGGCACACATCTACAGGCAAGTTGGGGCAATCAGATTCGTAATTACGTGCTACATCCATACCATTTGGTCAAAGATACTAGAACGAATGTAGAAACTAGCAACACCACAGAGGTTTTAGACGGCGATTTGGACCAGTTTATCTTAGAAGAAATTCGTGTTCTCTAGCTGACAATACATACCATTTCATAGTAGTATTAAGGCCATGCAAAAGCTGAATCTAAATGATGAATCCATAGTTGTGCCAAGCAACGATGTCATGCCTCAAACAGAAATTCCTGACCTACAGAGTAGTTACCAAAAAGGACCAAATCCCATGTCACGCTCAAGAAAAAAATCTAAGGCCGTCATGTTCATCGGTGCAGTAGCGATTGCAGCCGGAGTGCTCACCGGAGCAGGTGCCTATCGCTTAAATGCGGGTGCTGACAGCTCACTAGTTAGTGGTCCTCCAGCTCCGATGCAAAAAGTAGCAACAGGCGAAGTCAGTACTGGAGATGTCTTCGGTATCCAAGATGAGAAGACCTTTAAGGACAGTGCAGAGGGCTACTTAGCTGCTGGTGGCATAGAAGGTGAAGGTTCTCATCGATTAGTTCGACCGGGTGGCGTGAGTCAGACGGTGTATCTCACTTCATCAGTAACTGACCTCGCTAAGTTTGAAGGCATGGAAGTGAAGATCTGGGGTGAGACATTTAAGGGCCAGAAAGCGGGCTGGCTAATGGATGTTGGTCGTGTTCAGATTGTTAATCCAAGTGGCGAAGAGCCGAGTGAAGAATAAAGTATGATCCAATTTACAAACGTCTCGAAGCAGTTCGGCGATGCCGAGTATGCACTTAAAGACATCAGTTTTGAGATTGCTGATGGAGAGTTTGTCTTGATCACAGGCCCTTCAGGTAGTGGTAAAACCACCTTAATCCGCATGCTCACCCGTGAGTACACTCCGACTTCTGGTGATATTCTTTTTGATGATGAGTCGTTAGTAGATCTTAAAAAGTCCAAAGTACATCTGCATCGGCGAAAACTTGGCGTGGTCTTCCAAGACTACAAATTACTGCCCGAGCTGAATGTCTGGGAAAATATAGCCCTAGCGCTCAATATTATTGGCAAATCTGAATCAGAAACTGAAACTCGAGTTACGGATTTATTAAAACTGGTTAATTTAGTCGAAAAAGCATATCTCTTCCCTAGCCAACTCTCAGGTGGTGAAGCTCAACGAGTGAGCATCGCTCGAGCTTTGGCAACAGGACCATCAGTTATCTGTGCCGATGAGCCAACTGGTAATCTAGATCAAGAAACATCACTGGCCATTGCTAAATTATTGAAAAAGATTAATCAGCTCGGTACCACAGTCTTGTTTGCTACTCATGATATTGGCGTCCTGGCTGCGCTCAAAGACGAGCGTCACCTGTTCATAAAACATGGTGATTTAGTTGAAGATAGAAATAATCATCGTGCGCAAACTAAGAAATCATCAACGACTGAAGAAGTTGTAGAAACAAAGGTTGATGAAAAAGAGAGTAAAAAATCTAAATTTTCATTACCATTCGGCAAGAAAAAAGAGCAGCCAAGCGTAGAGGTAGAAAACTTATGAACTCATTTTCCACTGCCCTAACGGCCATGCGCCGCTCACCGTATCAATCGCTGGCGGCCATATTGATGCTGACGTTAACCTGCTTCGTGGGGTATGCCTTTTCCCTGTTTTTGCTGACCGCCCAAGACATCCTCCAATACTTTGAGACTCGACCACAAATTATTGGTTTCTTCGAGCTTGATACTCAGCCCGAAGCAATTGTAACTGTGGAAAACACCTTAAAGCAAAAAAACTATGTAGAGGATGTGACTATAGTTAGTCAAGAGCAAGCCCTGGAGCTTTACCGAAGCGATAATGCTGAAGACCCTTTATTACTTGAATTAGTCACAGCTGATATTCTGCCAGCGAGTATTGAGGTTTCTGGTAAGTCACTTAATGATTTAGCTTTAATTAAGCAAGATCTCGAAACAACTACTACTATTGAAGACGTTATTTACCAACAAGACGTTGTCTCATCTTTGAGTGCCTGGACTTCATCTGTCAGGTTAATCGGAGTTGCTAGCATCGTCCTGTTATCAGTCATGTCATTTCTTATTATCATGGTCATTATCGGTATGAAGGCGACTACCAAGAAACAAGCCATACATATCATGCGAATCATTGGCGCGACCTACTGGTACATCAAGTGGCCTTTTATTGTCGAAAGCATAATCTATGGCCTGGTAGGCTCACTGCTAGGTTGGTTAATCATGTACGCTGGGTTTCTCTACCTCACTCCTTGGCTTGATTCTTTCTTAGGTACTATTACTGTTACCCCAATTACTTACTCCCTCTTCGCCATTCAGCTCGGAGTTGGTACGCTATTGTCAACACTACTGAGTGGATTTGCTGGCTCAGTGGCCGTCCAGCGTCAAATTCGCAAATAGGAACACATCAATGATTACATGGATACTACTGGCCTTCCAGTTACTCCTTTCCCCGCTCATTAGCCCTGGTATAACTTTTGCTGCCGAAAATTGTGAACAAATTACCTGCAACAAAGATACTCAATCAAGTGATGACTACTTAAGTTGTAATAAAAACAAGCAAAGCTGCTGGGAAAGCAGGATTAAGGAAACGCAGTCTGCAGCTATTACTCTTAATAACACTATCAGTTTGTTAAATGGTCGAATTAGTTTGCAAGCACTGCAAATCGAACAGACCATGGCTGAGATCAGTACTCTTGAACTACAAATTAATGATCTCTCAAATCGGATTACAGGTTTAAACTTATCGCTGGATCGGCTAAGTACGGTACTTGTTAAGCGAGTTCAGGAGAAGTACAAAACCGGCCGAACTAATGCCAACATCTTGGTCTTTGCTGCAGATTCCTTTAATGAGTTTGTTAATCAACACAAGTATCTTGAGTTAACTCAACAACAAACTGCCGACGCCATGGCTCGGGCCGAAACTCAACGGGTAACCTATGACGAGCAGCGCGCCTTGAAAGAACAAAAGCAGGATGAGATTGAAACGAAACGGACTCAGCTCCAGTCACAACAGTCTCAAGTTACCAAACAGCGCGGTGAGCAACAGTATTTGCTGTCCGAAACAAAAAACAACGAGGCAATGTTTCAGCGGGAACTAGAAAAAACGCTAGCAGAGCTCGAGGCTATTCAATCGATTATTGCAGGTCTGGGTACCGAGAGCAAAGTTCGAGACGTGGCTGAAGGAGATCAAATCGCCAGTATTATTGTAGGTGCCTCCCCCTGTTCAACTGGTACTCATTTGCACTTTGAAGTGGTTAAGGATGGTGTAAATCGTGATCCAGCTACTTACCTCAAATCAGCTGATGTCACTTGGAATAATAGCCCCGATGGCGCTTTCGGCTTTGGCGGCGACTGGACTTGGCCGCTTAATGATCCAGCCAAAATTAATCAAGGCTATGGTATGACCTACTATGCTCGTGTAAAGCGCTCTTATGGAGGAGCGCCACATACAGGCATCGATATGTCTAGCAAACAAGCTGGCAACTACGGCGTCAGAGCTGTCAAAGGTGGCTCTCTATATCGAGGTAGCATCAAGTGTGGTGGTGGCCTACTTAAGTATGTAAAAGTTGAGCACAGTGAAGGGGGCTTTAGCTCCTATTATCTCCACGTAAATTATTAAACTCTCGGTTTTTCAAGCCTCTATCTGAAGTTTTACCACAACGTCCTTATAACTATTGACAATGGATTATTCATCTGTTATTATTCACGAATCTTATTTACCTATCAAAACAGGTCTCACTACTACACTGTTGGTGTAATAGCTGACCTAAAGAAAACTATGAACGCATTTAAACTTATAACTACAGTCGCTTTAGCCGCTGCAATCTTCATCTCAGTCATGCCTACTTCAGTGTCTGCTGATTCTATGGAGCAAGAGCAAGAGCTTGAGCAAGAAATCTCTTGCCAAACTCAAGGATACGGTACAAGTACTTGTTCCGCCAAACAAAAAAGTCGACAGAAACAAAAGATGGAAGTAATCTACCGTGCTGATGGCACTGCCATTACAAAGCACCGACCTGAAAACACAGGTTTAGACTTACCTACTACAGCTGCAGCCAGTACTTTGGTACTCGGTTCACTTGCCGCTGCAGTCAAACTCAATAAACGAAAATAATTTTCAGCACTTAGCTGGACAGACAGCTACCCCACCGCAAGGTGGGGTTTTTGGTATGATAAAACAATGACAGAAAATTTGATTCAATTTAATCAGGGTCATACCAGACTGCTTCGTGCAGCCGGTATCCTAGCTGAAACAGAGTCATCAGTAACCGCTTATGAGCTTGCTAAAAATGCGGTGGCAGTCGGTGAGATCTCCAAAGCCCTTGATTACCTTTCTCAAGAGAGCGGCAACCTGGCTATGTCGATCATGAATATTAGTGAAGTTATTCATACATTACAGCACATGCTAGAAAATGCACTGAGCAGTAGTACATTGACCGCAGCTTCAGAACTAAGATCTCACTATAGTACGTTTAAAGAATTAATTCTGCGGGGAGAACACGAAACAGGGCTGTATCTAGAGTGCTTAGCTTATCTCAAAAATAGTATCGTTACCGCTTATTCAAGCACTGCCGGAACTTCTGAAGCTGTAGCAACAGACTCAGTGCATCACGAGATAGATAAACTTCGGCACTTTATTAGAAAGATTGAGCGAGATAATAGAGTAATTCAAAATAGACTTGATCAGCATCGTAGTCAGTTACAAGATGTATCTCAAAAAATAGAGCTATATCTTAACTCTGATCACTCAACTTAAAACCAGCCGGGGACTCCATCAAGACATCTTCAGTATCGTCTGCTGTAGTAAGCATGCCCAATATCTCTTCAGCCTGATCATGACTTTCCGCTAGTTCCCTCAACCAGCTTCGTGTTACCGCTTCCAAGTCTGGATTCAGTAACAGATCAGTTGATCTTAATCTGTTTTTCGATTCTGTTTCATGCATACCTCGTATTATCCTCTCGAGAGTCATACTTTGACAAGTCACAAATTACGTCCTATAACCTTGACATTTGGTTGCATTTTGCTATAATATGATGTAGTAAAGGAATGATTTCCCACAGGTTTAGTACTTCGGTACGATCACTTGTAAGAGATCAGGCACTTTAACAAGATATACATATACCACTATGGCAAGTAGCTTGCCCTACGGTGGATAGGTTTGGCGATATTACTGCTGAACGTGTCTACTGTGGGGCGAGTTAAGTCGCCCTAGTTATCATTCGATTAAGTTTGTTAGAGGAGAAGTCTACCATGATTCGTAATCGCTCGTATGGAATTGGATGTGGTCTATTGGTTTTGGCGGCCATTGTGGCCGCCGTGATCATCCTTATCGGCAATCAGCCGGCCCGGCAGGTGGTTCAGAATCCGACGGCAACGTCGGTGACCCGGACCAACGCCAACGTGGTTGCTTCGGCAACCCCTCGTCCAGCCACCTCGACACCGCAGCCTACTCAGGTTGCTGTGCGGCGGACTGTAGAGAACACCGTCTTGGTGGCGCAAGCCGCTACGGCGTTGCCTTCTCTAGGCCAGGTTCAGCCTGTGGCAACACTGGTGCCTGTCAACGTCGCCCCCGCCCTCACCGGGCGTATGGTAACCGTTCCTCAGGTTTTCCGTGGCGCTCAGCCTTTCACCATCAACGGTGAAACCTGGACGCTTCCGCTCGAATCGTGGAAGGCTCACTGGACCAGCAATGGCCGGTGGCAGGCACTTGAACCTGCCCCGAGTGGTCCTGATCTCGGCTACTGTCGTGACCAGGAGACTGCAGGCGCAACGCAGCAGACTGTTCAGTCTGACTGCTTCACGCACCTCTCTTTGGTGCGTATCGTCGCTGACCAAGAAGTGCTGGAATGCATCCGGGCCGTCTCGGACATCGAGTTCCGGATTCACGTCTGGAATGAATGTTCGTACCCAGTATCTTTCCAGATCGGATGGCGCTACAACCGTAGCACCTATCACCCCGATAACACAGGGGACCAGCCGTACACCGAAAGCCGGCCAGAAAGCACAATGTCAAACGAGTACAACGTCGTCGCCAGCCAGGGTGACCTCGGGCTGTTCGTGGCTAACTACGCCCCGAACCAGCCACGCTCCCAGCTTCAGTTGGTAGCAGGCACCCAAATGACCAGCGCCATCGACTTTCAGTACTCGTGCTGGGACTGTCTGGCGCATACAGAAGGTCCGGCTGAACCTCAGCCGATCTTCCTGAACGATCAGGAAATTTCGCACTTCGGCACTCCGACAGCCCCTCTGGGGACGTCTGAGCTGCCCGGTGTGGTTTTCCCCATTCCGCGGCAGTGGGATTACCAGCTTCGGCTGGCAATCACCATTCCAGGATACAGTGCGGATCAGAATAACGGCACCACCATCTGGTTGGGCCGTTATGATCACACGCCCCGTGTCGTCGCATCGATGACGCAGCAAGCGCCATTGATGAATCTGGTCATCGGCTCCAACTAAGCTACACAACCAATATGTATATCTTGCCCCTTAACTGGGGTCATGACCTTTCCTAAGGTCAACAGACCCCCATTCGCAAGAATGGGGGCTCTTCCAGAGCGTAAGAACAACTGTTCGTACATTCTGGGAGAGTATGAAAAAACTACCATCACTAACCACCATCTCAACTTTAGTATTTGCGCTGTGCTCAGTTGCCTTAATTGTGTGGCTGTTTCTGCTCATGCCAAGTATTCAGACATATCTTAAGAATCAGGCTATTCAAGACTGTGCCACCAGCTATCGTCTAGAGTTTACTGAGGCAGTAGCTAGTAGCAGCACCAAGGTAGTCAGACCACTGGATGAGCTATATGAAAACTGCTTAGCTGAAAAAGGTCTCTAGGACGGTTATACTGAGGTGTAATGTCTGTGACTCTTACCACTTTTAGAACTAGTACCGTTTTTATAATCATAGTACTTGTCTTGTTACTTTCTCTCCAAGGCGCTGTCTTTCCGCAACCAATCAAGGTACGCGGTATAGGGGGTTATCAAGTAGGTGTTTTTGATACTGGTCTCTCATTATTTCAAACCGGTAACGTTAATCAATACTTTAGTGTCTCACCGTTTAATGACTATATCTTGAGTTCGGCGGGCTTCCGTCAACCGTTGCTTACCGGCACCGACTACCATGCCGGAGTATTTACCACCTCTGTCCCCAAGACCATTAGCAAGAAGTTACTTTCTACGGCAGTGGGATACTTTATCCCGCCCAATCCAGCCTATTCATTGAGTACTGATACCACCTCCGCGCAGTACCAAGCTCACGTCTCAGCAGACTCGGTCATCATCACGCGTAAAATAAAACTCGACGATCAGATAAAACCCTTAGCCACGGCGATAACTGTCACCATCTCAAACGAATCAATTATCTTTGATGATCAAACACTCTATACGCCAGTAAGTGAGGCTGTTCAAGCAATATTGCAAAACTTTTCAGTCCGCTCTGTATTAAATCCGCCCGCCACAGAGATGTCGGATCAACGATATCGAGTCTCTGGCCAAAAATTGTATATTATGGATCCACGTTTAGCCGATATTATAGTAATAACACCACAAACTGATCAAGTCCTATGGGTCGATCTCGATCTGAAGCTAATTGAGCTGGTTACCCCTTATCCTGAGATTAAGAATAATATGCATACAGACGAGCTGCATATATCTGTTATACCGAGCATAAAACCACAATAAATGATATTTATCTTTGCCCTATTAGCTGCTGTATTAACCTACTTAATTCCACTGGGCGTTGGCCTAGCAATGCAGCAGCTCTGGAAGAAATCTCTCTCATTACTTCAGGTATTCATAGTGGGTCAAGCTATTATTCTAATCACTGCTTTACTCTTCTCGGGAGTAAACATCATATTCAGCGGCTTATTTTCAACATTTTTCCTAGTAATTCCGTTACTTTCAGCGGTGGGCATACTCAGCACTTTGCCTCGTTCAGCGGGCATACTCAAGCAACTTGGTAGGTACGAGTACTCAGTAGCTGCTCTCCTATTGAGTTTAGCGGCTGTCAGCTACGGCATCTGGCTATGGAGTTCCCCGTTTAACTTAAATTGGGATTTTTATCAACATCAAGCCTTGTCGGAAGTGATTCGCCGGGGTGAGTTCTCATTTTTTACCACCCGATTATCTGATACTTTTGGTTTTAATAGTTATCCGCCAGTCTTTCATTTAAATATCGCTTTAGCACAGCGAGCTATGCCTATCTCGGCAGAGTTTATCCAGTACTATTGGCAGATCACCTCATTTCTCCATCTACTAAGTATCGGTGCTGTATCGTATGCCTTAGCCAAAGCAGTGACGGGAAATCGCTTAGTGGGTGTACTAAGTATGATTCTAGGTGTCTTAATCTTTGAGTCTACGATCGCCTTCACTTCGTTCTTTTTTCTACCTCAGACGTTAGCTGCAGTGCTCGGTGTAAGCATGCTAACGCACCTAATATCCAAAGTAAAAAAGGGAAGTACTGTTTCATTACAGGCGATAGTATTGACTGCCAGTATGCTGGTACTCCATCATTACGTCATTGGGAGTTTGATTGCTGTCATAGTGCTGGCTACTTGGTTCTACTTTAGATTTGTAGCACCTCGTACTGGGCTGCCTGGGAGAGTGGCAATTACTATACTTTTCTCACTGGCCGCTGCCGGGGGCTACTGGCTCTCAACTCAACTCAATCTTGACTCGCTTAACCGAGGAGAAGCTAGCCAGTATACGCATAGCATCCCAGACACACTGGGCTTTATCCATCGGAGCTATGGTTATAGTTTGTTTTTATTGTTGCCGCTGGGAGTCATCGCAGCCGGGAAATGGCGTTCTCGCTACCTGTGGTGGATGTGCTTACTGCTGATAGGCTTCAGCGCTATTATTCTGTCCGAGTTTCCGTACATGTTTAAGTTCTATACCTTGGCTCGCTTTTGGGTACATTTGTTTATGGCCATCGGTCTGGCTGCTTTAATTCATTTACTGCACAGTCGGGTGATGAAAGGCATCGCCATCATAGCAGTTGTCGCCACTTTTCTCACGCTGTTGACATTAAACTCTGCTCAGTGGAAACAAGGCCTGGCCGTTGATAACACTAAGAGTCACGTCACTGCTGGTGACCTGGCAGCTGCTGACTTTTTGCGAGAAATGTACCATCCCGATAGTACTCTGCTGATATCCGATCCCACCACTCAGTTTATTTTTGAAGGATTGTCTGGTATTAACTCCCCCGGAGGCGTATTTGCCACCCCAGAGTATAGACAAAGTATCTATCGGATATTTACCTCGAGTGATAGCGTAGAAATACATGATCTGGCTAAGCAGATGGTAGATACCATTAGTGATACACCAAGTATTCGAGTATTAGCCGTCTCAGGCCGAAGTTATGACTGGGTACGAGCATCGGAGGCTGAACGACTATCCTTTGGCTACAATATTTGGAAACCCGATGGTCTTAGTATAGAAGAGGAGATATTCATTTCTAGACTGAATGAAACAGAGAATTTTTCATTAGTTTACCGCAATCAGGAGACAGCTATTTTTGAAGTGAAGTAGTACATATCCAGATTCCGTCACACTTTACATCCCATAATAAAATGTTATAATAGTGTTATGCTGAAAAGCAAAACAATCTCTCTAATTATCCCTTGTCGAAACGAGGAAAAAGCGATTGCAGCCATGCTGCAAAAGCTCCCTTCATGTGTCGATGAGGTGATTGTGGTTGATAACAACTCCCGAGACAAAACCGCTAAAGTTGCTCGTTCCCTGGGCGCCAAAGTGCTAACTGAAAAACGTCAAGCTCATGGCATCGGCTATGGGTATGCCCACCAGCGAGGTTTAGCTGCGGCCAAAGGTGATATCGTGATTACTATGGACGGCGATAATACGTATCCCCTTGAGAGTATCGAAAGAGTTATTTCATACATGATTAAGAGCGAGAGTACATTCGTGTCCTGTACTAGATTTCCCCTTAAAAAAACAGCCGCTATCTCTAAGTTACGCCAACTCGGTGTTTGGATTTTAAATACTGAAGTTCGCGTGCTCTACAATTATCCAATTAAAGACATTTTATCTGGCATGTGGGCTGTTGATCGGAGTGTCATTTCCCAGCTTTCTCTAACCGAGGGTGGTTGGAATTTATCTCCTGAAATTAAATTGTCTGCCTTGTTTAATAAAAATATTGCCTTTAGTGAGTATCATATTACTCACCACCATCGAGATAATGGTGCCAGTAAGCAAGTGATCTGGAAAACAGGTTTTGAACACTTACTCTATATTCTTAAGCGCCGCTTTACCGTGGATACTCAATTTAATCTGATTCGACTATCATGGACAGAGTAAGTTGTCCTATGCGAATTCTTGTCTTAACTCCTTTTTTTTATCCTCATCTTGGTGGCAGTCAACGATATATTGAGGACCTGTACGCTGAACTCATCGTGCAAAACCCTGAGATTCAGGTAGATGTGCTTTGTTACAACACAGATCACGCGGCTGCTACAGAATCGTATCGCGGCCTTAGTATTTATCGTGTGCCATGTATTCAAGTACTACCCGGTCAGTTTGCACTGCCCAATTACTTTAGTATCTGGCAGATTCTCAGAAAACTTAAAGCCCAGCACGCAGGCTATGACATCGTTAATGCTCATACTCGTTTCTTTGATTCATCTTGGTGGGCTCCATTAGTTGCCCGATATTTTCAGGCAAAAAGTCTTTTAACCGACCACTGTGCGTATCACCCGGCTCATCAGGTACCGCTTGTTTCAGTAATAGCTCGTTTAGCTGACAAAGTAATTGTGCCAGTAGTCGCACCTCATTACGATGCCGTGACTGTGGTCAGTCAAGCCACGCAGTCCTTTGTAAAACAAGTCGGCTTGGACAACACTACCGTCATTCAAGGCTCTGTTGACCCCACGATTTTTAAACCTCAGCAAGACGTTCAGCAGCGAAAAGTGCCTAATAGTACTGCTGTTTTTACCACTAAAGATATGGTTATTACCTACGCTGGCCGGTTCATAGAAAGCAAGGGCGTACGGCTAATGGCTGACGCTGTAAAAAAATTCGGCTCTGAACACTCTAATGTACACTTTCTTTTTGCCGGAAACGGTCCACTTTACCAAGGAATTAAGTCAGAGCTAACGGGAGAACGCGTTCACTTTCTGGGCCAGCTAACACGAGAGCAGATGGCAGATCTCCTAGGCATTTCAAACGTCTTTATCTATCCCTCACTTCACCATGAAGGCTTACCTTTAGCCATCGTTGAAGCTGCCGCGGCTGAGAATGTAATCATCGCCACTGCTCAAGGTGGGACTTCTGAGGTCATAGATGACGATGTAACCGGATTTTTAATCACTCCATCGGTTGATGAAGTACTTTCAAAAATAGAGTTGATCTTGAAACATCCCGCCCAGGCTAAAAAAATTGCCACGGCGGCCAGAGTTCACGTCGTCGCCTCCTACAATACTCATCAAGTAACAAAGAGATACTTTTCTTTCCTACAGTCTTTGCTTTCTTAGTTTCGCTGAGTCAGTTCAATGTCAGTCAACACGAATACAGTGTAGCTGGTGCAACGTTTTTCGATACTACTTTCAGCTCTGCTTTTAATGGTAATCCCGGGTCAAGTTCATGCCGGAGTGATTATATCTGAGCTCCATGCGGCGCCCGAAAATACCCAGGAATGGATTGAGCTTTACAACACTGGTAGTAGCCCAGTTGTACTCACCGGCTGGATTCTCGAAGATGAGATCACTACGCCCAGTGTGATTTATTCGTTTACAGATGGGGTAATTGATCCCTACTCGTACCGGGTATTGTATTTGGCTAGTACCAAGCTTAATAACACAGGTGATGCTGTGGTGCTTAAGAACTCATTTGGCGAGATCTTGGATCGTGTGTCATACAAGAATTCACGCAGTGATATGAGCTGGAGCCGTGTGACATTCGAGATATCGGAACTGGCACTTAGCCAGCCGAGTCCGGGATTCTCCAATCTGATCACTGTCTCGCCGTCGCCTTCTCCATCTCCAACTCCGTCACCCAGTGCTGTACCTACAGCTTCTCCGCAAACTCAGAACTTCGATATCAAAAACCTAGAGATTACCGAGGTGCTATCGTGTCCTGTTACCGGAGAAAACGAATGGATTATGCTTCGTAATAACGACAGTGTTGAGTTGTTGTTACAGGGCTGGAAAGTGATTGATAACGCTTCTAACACGCGGCTCCTAGCAACAACTACCTTGATGGCGGATGAGTCACGGGCTATCACTTGGTCAGGCAGCTTGCTGAACAATCAAGGTGACAACCTAACGCTAACTTCGCCCACCGGTCTCCACCTCACAACGATTGATCTACCTGACTTTACAGGCTGCCAAATCTTTATAATTTCTGATAACAAAGTTATTGAAAACACTGAATCGTCTTCAGATACTCCAGTTGTCATGCACGAGTCTGAACTCAGCAGTGAGGTGCCTGTGTCTGCCACTAGTAGCGCCTCCACGATCAATTCAGCGGCGCCATTCGCGCCACCGTTACAATCACTCACCATCGCCAAGGATGACCATAAAAATGGCCCATTCACTAGAGAATATGTTTGGCTGACCAAAGATGCAACTGAGCAAGAAAAGTGGGCAATCGTAAGTGTTATAATGGGTGGTAGCATCATTTTACTCTCAAGTACAGTCTATTGTTATGATCTTTTCTCTTCAATCGAAAATACTCTGTTACCTTGATGCTCTACTGCCCCCTCTGCTGTGGGCGTCGTTGATTTTCTTCATTTCATCTCAACAAGTCTTGCCTGGCGTTGAAGTTTCAAACCTTGATTTTGTAATAAAAAAACTGGGCCATATGACTGTATATGCAGTGCTCTTTTGGCTGACTCACCGAGCTTTACTCAAGTTGACTGACCGTCGTGGACATGACTTGTGGGTTATTGCCATAGCAATTTGTCTCTGTTATGCTCTAACCGATGAATTTCACCAGAGCCTAACACCTAATAGATATCCTACTTTAAGAGATGTTGGTTTTGATATGGTTGGGGTTACTGTTGCCCTCTTAAAGAAGTATAATTATATTTAGAAATATACAGATTACTACTTTCCATCGCATAATTTATTGTGTAGAAAGAACATATGACGAAATCACAATTGGTTACCATTGTCTCCAAAAAGGCACATCTTACTAAACGAGCTTCCGAAGAAGCTATCGATGCATTATTTGAGGAAATCATTCGTGCTTTGCGTAAAGGTGACAAAGTAGTTATCTCAGGCTTTGGTACCTTCTATTTAGGTAAGGTTAAAGACAAACAGGTCGTTCCTTTTGGTAATGAACATCAACGCCAAACAATTAAGGGTCACCGTGTGGTCAACTTCCGCGTCGGCAAACCTCTCAAGAAAACAATTTGGTAACTTCGCCTAGATCGGTAAGCCTCCCTTTGTAAGACCCCCTTACAGGGTATACTACTCTGTATGGATAACGTTATTGTCGTTGAGCATCTCCAAAAGTTTTTTCCCGTCTATAAAAAAGAGCCTGGATTACTCGGCTCACTCAAGTCACTGGTCAACCGCCAGTATGAAGAAGTAAAAGCTGTAGATGACGTCTCATTTGAGATCTCAGCTGGTGAAGTCGTGGGCTTTATTGGTCAAAACGGAGCTGGTAAAACCACCACCCTAAAGATGCTCTCTGGCCTCTTGCATCCCACAGCGGGTAAAATCACAGTCCTGGGACACAATCCTTGGGATCGTAACCCAGTCTTTCAAAAGCAGTTTGCCTTGGTCATGGGTCAAAAAAATCAATTGTGGTGGGATCTGCCGGCCATTGAAACTTTTCAGCTCAATAAAGCCATTTACGAGATATCAGATGATCAATACAAAAAAACCCTCTCCAAACTGGTTGAACTACTTGATGTCCATGATATTTTACAGGTACAAGTCCGAAAGCTCTCACTCGGCCAACGAATGAAGTGTGAACTAATTGCAGCCTTGCTCCATAATCCAAAGGTATTATTTTTGGATGAACCTACCATAGGCCTAGACGTAGTGATGCAAAAAGCCTTACGGGATTTTATTAAAGAGTACAATCGTGAGTTTAACTCAACGATTATATTAACCAGTCACTATATGGATGACGTCAAAGAGCTATGTGAGCGAGCCATTATCATTGATCATGGACAGAAGATATTTGATGGCAAGCTTGACGATATTATCAGCAAGTATGCTCGCAATAAAATTCTGACTCTCGTACTAGCAGATAAAGTTACTCGCAAACAAATCGAGATCTATGGTGAGGTTAAGGAAATTGAACTACCCAAGGTTACCTTACTTGTGCCTAGGGCCAAGGCCACCAAAGTGGCGGCCAGTATCCTGAGTAATTTACCTGTGGTGGACGTGAATATTGAGGAGCCTCCAATCGAGGCTATTATTAGAGAATTCTTTGAAAGTACTGCTAAAACGTAAACGCTATCATGTGGAATAAATATCTGGTTCTAGTACATATAGCTTGGCAAAATGGCTTAGCCTATCCACTAAGTTTTGGCCTGTGGCGACTCCGTCAGATCATTACTATGGTAATGCCACTGACTCTATGGACGGTAATTTATGCCCAACAAGATCAAGCATTTGGTTATGACCGTTCCGAGATGATCAGCTATATTTTTTTGTCATCACTGCTCCAGAGCGCGGTACTTTCTACCAGCCTGCATCGATTAGCTAAGGATATCTACACTGGCACTATCAGTCAGTTGTTTATCAAGCCTATAAACATCTTTTATTACTTTGCCGCCAACGAAGTGGCGGATAAGGCAAAAAACGTGCTTTTTAGTTTGATTGAAGCTGTACTGCTGTTTGCCATCTTCAAACCTGAGCTAGTTATGCCAACTCTCGATGTCATAGGATTATTTCTGCTCTGGGTACTCGGCGGCATCTTAATCCACTTTTTTATCGAAATACTATTTGGCTGCATCGGCTTCTGGAGTCCTGATTCATGGGGACCTAAGTTCTTCTTTTTTGTGACAGTGGAAGCCACTGCCGGTAAATTATTTCCACTAGATGTACTGCCTCAAGCTGCTCAAAACATCATCTACCTGACGCCCTTTCCCTATCTCTCTTACGCCCAAACTCAACTGTTTTTGGGACGTTTAAACGGGCCTCAGTTACAACAGATAAGTCTCAGTATGATTTTCTGGATCGTGATCATCGCCAGCATCACTTTGTATATCTGGAACAGATCACTCAAAACTTACTCGGCAGCTGGAGGTTGATACCTATGCTACAAACTACTCTACTCAAACACTGGCGCGTCTGGAAAATGACAGCGCTCAATGCGTTGCAGGAAACATTTATCAACCGCGCCACCAATGTACTGTTCTTTCTGGGTAAGTCGTATCGCTTTGCGATGATGATCGTCTTTTTATTGTTGCTACGAGATAACATTAATGGCATCGGCAACTACACCGCTGATCAGATGATCGTGTTTTTTATTACCTATCAAATTGTCGATGTGGTAATGCAGGTATTTTTCCGTGGCGTATACGAATTTGGCGGCTTGGTGAGATCGGGAATGTTTGATGGCTACCTAACTAGGCCGATTAATCCTCTATTCAGTGTCCTGACGGGCACACCTGACTTCAACGATGCTGTATTTCTAGTACCCACTACCCTGGTTAGTATCTATTTAATCGCACAAGCAGATCTAAGTATTACGCTGGCCGGTGTTATTTGGTACCTACTTTTACTACTTAATAGCTTTGTAGTGGGTACTGCCCTTCACATCATGATTATTTCATTCACGTTGCTGACCACAGATGTTGATAATGTTGTCTGGATGTATAGAGATTTATCAAGAATTGGTCAGTTTCCCATCTCAATTCACTTCGAGGTAATAAAATTCATCCTCTTTTTTATGGTGCCAATTGGTTTTATGTTCACTGTACCAGCACAAGTACTCCTCGGTGCGCCATTAAGTCACAGTATCGTACTAACAGTCACCTTTACCGTTGGCTTCTTTTGGTTAAGTCTACAATTTTGGAAGTGGTCGCTCAAGAGATACTCGAGTGCCAGCAGCTGAAGTTACGAAGGACGTACTTTAACGCTTTGGAGATTGTCGTTTACGTCGTGCTTTACCACCCATACCAATTTTACGGGTTTCTTTCATACGATCATCACGAGTCAATAAACCAGCGCTCTTAAGTGGAACTCTAAAGCCTTCTTCTAACTCAACTAAAGCTCTTGAGATACCGTGGACTACCGCTTTTAGCTGTGAAGCTGCACCGGAACCACTAACGACTGCTGAGACAGCATACTTGCCTTTAGTTTCGGTAATTTCAAATGGTCGATTGTACTCAGTTGGAGCATGTAACACCGTGTGAAAGTACTGGCCCGCTGCTTTGTTGTTAATGATAAAATCACCAGCCACTTTATATACTCGTACGCGAGCAGTAGCTGTCTTGCGGCGACCCACAGTTTCGACGTACTCACCTTGTGGCATAGCTACTGTAATAGCCGGTGCTGTAGATGAGCTACTTGGTCGAGTAGCTTTGGTTTTCTTAACTACTTTTTGAACTTTATTATTCTTTTTGGTTAATTTTAGAGCCATATACTTACTCGCTTGCTAACTGACTACTGTGAGG
>JALYRS010000047.1 GCA_030855135.1 bacterium
TCGTCACTCAGCTCATCGATACCCAAAATAGCGATAATATCTTGTAGTTCCTTGTAGCGTTGTAGTACCTGTTGAACCCACCGCGCCACTTCATAATGATCCTTACCCACTACCTCTGGCTGCAGAATTCGAGAAGCTGAAACAAGAGGATCAACTGCCGGGAAAAGTGCTTGCTCAGCTAGTTTGCGATCAAGTGACAGAGTTGAGTCGAGATGAGCAAAGGTAGTCGCAGGTGCCGGATCTGTATAGTCATCAGCTGGCACGTAGACTGCCTGGATTGAGGTAATAGAACCTGATGTAGTAGAGGTAATTCTCTCTTGAAGCGCGGCCATTTCACTGGCTAAGGTTGGCTGGTAACCTACTGCTGAAGGGATACGACCTAGTAAAGCCGAGACTTCTGATCCTGCCTGTGAGAAGCGGAAAATGTTGTCAATGAAAAATAGTACATCCTCACCTCGCTCGTCGCGGAAGTACTCAGCCATTGTTAAAGCAGTTAAAGCTACACGCAGACGGTTACCTGGAGGTTCATTCATCTGGCCAAAGCACATCACGGTACTCTCCATGACGCCTGAATCTTTCATTTCATGATAGAGATCATTACCTTCACGGGTCCGTTCACCTACACCGGCAAAAACCGAGTGACCCTTATGCTCTTCAGCAATGTTACGAATTAACTCTTGGATAATAACAGTTTTACCGACACCTGCTCCACCGAAGGCACCGACTTTTCCACCTTTGGCAAAAGGTGAGATTAAATCAATGACTTTAATGCCTGTTTCTAGCATCTCCGCCCGAGTCACAATCTCAGTGAGTTTAGGAGCTGCTCGATGAATAGGAGCTCGTTGGGTAACTTCAATCGGTGGGCCTTCATCGATGATCTCGCCTACCACATTAAAGATACGGCCCAAAGTAGCTTCACCTACAGGCACGGTGATAGCAGAGCCAGTGTCTAGTACAGCTTGGCCTCTACTCAGGCCATCAGTCGAACCGAGGGCGATACATCTGACCTCATCAGTTGATAGCTGCTGCTCTACTTCGAGAGTTAGGATGCCTAACTCACCACGGTCGATGGTTAAAGCATTGTAGATCTCTGGTAAGTGACCAGTAAATCTAACGTCAATGACTGGGCCAATGATTTGGGTGACCAGGCCAGTTGGTGGTGTTTTAGTTTCAGTTGTAGGCATAATCCTTCCTTAATTCTATTACGACAAAGTGAGTAATGCTGTCGTGATGTCGAGTAATTCGTTAGTAATACTTGCTTGGCGTGTTTTGTTATAGATAAGTCGAAGTTCTTCCACTAGCTCTGCGGCATTTTCACTAGCATTTTTCATAGCGACCATGCGGGCACTATGTTCGCTGGCCTTTGCTTCGAGCATAGTTTGGTAAATAGCGTTCTCTACGTAGTATGGTAACAGATCACCCAAAATTGCTTTAGCATTTGGTTCAAAAGTGTACTCGGCTGTAGTAGTTGTGAACTGGACCGTATCACCTTGATAATTTTCATTTTGAGTTAAGGGTAGGAGCTGTATGCTCCGCAGCTGTTGACTAAGTGTATTGACAAAATCCATGTAAATTAAGTGAACACTCTTAAATTTTTGTTGCAAAAACTGATCCATCAGCAGTGTACTGACACTCAACATATCTTTCGGACCAATGACCTCTGGTAGTTCGGTAAATTGTGCATGTATTGGCAAACCAAAGATACGACAAAAAGCGACTGCTTTACGGCCAATGACTACAAACTCACCGTTGGGATGCAGTTTTTGCCACTGTAAGGCGGCTTTGAGTAAGTTGGTGTTCAAGCTGCCACAGAGACCTTTATCGGTGGAAAATAGAACTGCGATATCGATCCCGTTCCCATGGGTAGAAAGTAGAGGGTGGAGTGAATGATCGGTATTACTGGCCAATTTTTGGAGTGACTGCTCTAATGCACGGGAGTAAGGTCTGGCAGCCAGTGCTTGATCTTGGGCTCGTTTCATCTTACTTGCAGCAACCATCTCCATCGCTTTGGTTATTTTAGAGATGTTCTGTGAAGCCGTGATGCGACGTTTGATTTGACGTGTGTTAGCCATAGCAGATTACTCAGTTACTCCGCACTTTGAAACTCAGGATGGAGATCATTAAAGCTGGTGACTGCGGATTTTAATTGAGCTATCATTTCGTCAGACATCTTCTGTTCTTTGGCAATGGCCTGCAGCAGCGCACCGTGAACTGAGTGCATGTACGCTAAGTACTCTTTTTCCCAATCCTGAATTCGCTCCATCAATAATGGATCTAAGAAGCCATTGACGGCCGCAAAGATGACAACGATCTGCTCTTCTACCTTCAGTGGCGTATCCCAACCTTGTTTTAAGACTTCGTTTACACGCTTACCGCGCTCAAGTTGCGCCTTAGTTTTATCATCTAAATCAGAACTGAACTGGGCGAATGCCTCGAGCGATCTAAATTGAGCTAAGTCAAGTTTCATGGTACCAGCAACTTGCTTCATAGCCTTGATCTGCGCAGATGAGCCAACCCGTGAGACAGAGCTACCAACGTTGATAGCAGGACGCATACCGGCATTGAAGAGATCTGTTTCTAAGTAGATTTGACCATCGGTAATAGAGATGACGTTGGTAGGAATGTAGGCAGAGATATCGTTAGCTTGGGTTTCAATGACTGGTAAGGCTGTAATCGAGCCACCACCATACTTATCATTTAAGCGAGCTGCTCTTTCGAGTAATCGAGAGTGAAGGTAAAAGACATCTCCTGGATACGCTTCGCGGCCAGATGGACGGCGGAGAAGCAGTGAGATTTCTCGATATGCTTGGGCATGTTTACTCAAGTCATCGTAAACGATCAAAACATCGCGACCTTTTTCCAGGAAGTACTCAGCAATTGCTAAGCCAGTATAGGGAGCTAGGAACTGCTCTGCGGCACTATCAGAAGCATTAGCGGCTACGATCATGGTGTACTCCATCGCTCCACGGTCTTGTAAGATTTGACGAGTTTGGGCTAAGGTTGCTTGACGTTGGCCGATACTAACGTAGACACAGAGGACATTTTGATCTGCTTGATTTAAAATTGTGCCGAGGGCGATCGCAGTCTTACCGGTCGAGCGATCACCAATAATTAATTCACGCTGACCACGACCAATGGGGATCATGGCGTCAACAGCTTTGATACCAGTCTGTAACGGTACACTAACTGATTTACGCGTCATCACTCCAGGAGCAATTCGCTCGAGCTGCATATACTTATCAAGTGTCACTGGTGAGCGGCCATCGATTGGTCGGCCCAATGCATCAAGTGTTCTACCGATAACTTCTTCGGAAACAGCAACAGAGAGAATCCGACCTGTACGACGAACGGTACTACCCGCGACTAAGTGCTCAGCTTGACCTAAAACCACCAAACCGACACTGGTTTTTTCTAAGTTTAGAGCTAAGCCAAATTGACCTTGACCAATATCCACTAACTCACCCGCTTGCACATCATCAAGTCCATCAACCCGAACAATGCCATCACCTACTGAGATAACACTTCCCACTGAATGGGCTTCTACGGTAATAGGTGTCTTCTCGATCACCTCGCTCAGTGAAGAGCGGAAAAGATTCACTGATTTAGGCATGTCATGACTTTCTTAAGATTATATTTCTGCTTGTAATGTTTCGTGGATGGATCTGAGCTTGCTTTGCACTGTTCCGTCAAGTTCTTGAGAACCAATAGCTACCTTGATGCCACCCAGTACTGCTGGATCGACCTTAGCGCTGATGTCTTTAGCGTCAACGTGTGCCTGTTTTACCAACTGTTCAGAAAAAGTTTTGAACTGCTTGTCGGTGAGAGCTACGGCTGTGGTGATAACTGTTTTAGGCATACATTTACAGTGACTTAAGTAAGTTGCTCCATTCTTGCTCTATCAACTTGGCGTGTGCCTTGGAGTCTAATGAAGTGCCAACTACCTTTTCACTGGCAGAGATAACAGAGTTCATAAAATCACTCTTCATGTTCTGTAGTGATTGCTTCTTCTCTTCATTCCAAGCTGTTCGTAAGCGCTCTACTTCTGCTAAGGCCTCAGCTTTAGCCTGATCAAGTAACTGGGCTTTTTTTACTGCTGCAGCTTTAACTGCTTCTTCCATCACTTTAGCCGCTTCTTTATCAGCTTTTTGACGGACAGTTTTTTTAAGCTCTTCAGCGTGCTCACCTTGCGCCACAGCATGTTGAGCGGCTATCTGGGCATCTTCAACTCTCTGGGCTCGATCATCAAGAATTTTCAAGATTGGCTTGTATAACAAGTATGATAGAGCACCGAGTACCACGCCAAAGTTAATGATTTGAAAGATAATTTGTGGTAATTGAATATCCATAAGCTACTCCTTTGTGACTGCCTTAGACGAACTTAAGAATTAATGAGACCACTAAAGCATAGATAGCAATAGCTTCAGCAAATGCTAAACCTAAAATCATATTTGTTTGAATTTTACCGGCTGCTTCAGGGTTGCGGCCGATAGCTTGTAAGCCACTTGCGGTAGCAATACCAATTGCTAAAGCAGGACCGATAGTACCTAGACCCATGATGATACCAATTGCGATTTCTGTGTTCATATTATTTTCCTTTACCTATTAATTAATGGTCTCCTTCATGGCTTAAGGTAGCCATGTTAAAAAATACTGTTGTTAATAAGGCAAATACTAATGCCTGAATTAGACCCACAAAGATTTCCAAGCCATAGAAGGGCATGGGGATGATTACTGGCACTAAGAACGCGATGACGGCGAGCAGCACTTCACCAGCAAAGATATTACCGAAGAGACGAAAGGCAAATGACAAGATCTTACCGATTTCAGAGATGAACTCTAAAAAGCCGACAAAGAACATGATCGGACTAGAGAAGTTTAAAAACTTCTTAAAGTAACCAAGACTCAGGTAGGACACGCCCATGACTTGAGTCATTACGACTGAAATTAAGGCTAAAGCGATAGTTGTGTTGAGATCAGCAGTGCCAGCGCGAAGGTAAGGAATAAATATCTCTTTAGATTTCTTGTCTTGTGTTTCGTTACTCGTTACTTCTAAGTTACTATCCAGGAGCACTGTTTCATCATTCTCAATTGCTGTTTCAGCAGCAATGACTTTGCTACTACTTAACTCGATCTGGCTTGGTGTAAGCACAGCATGTTCTTCACTCTCGGTGGCTGTGTAACCCACAGTACCAACGCCGGGGAATAATCCCAACCAGTTGTTGAACAAGATAAATAAGAAGAAAGTAGCAATGATGGGAAAGAAGTGTCGAGCCTTCTTTTTACTGACGGTTACACCATAGATGAGTCCATAGAGGGCTTCAATTACCATCTCAGCCATGCTTTGAAGTCGTCCTGGTTTACCGCTTGCTTTGAGCCTGCTACTGATGAGGAAAGCGAGGCCAATTAAAAGAGCCGACGCGATTAAGCTCGTAAAAATTGAGTTGGAGATGATTAATCCGCCTACTTGGGCAATTGGTTCAGCCGAGATTGAGATGTGGAGGCTATTGGCAGACATAACGGTGTGTTTGGGTTGTCTATGTTTTTGTAATAGATGTAACCGCTACAGTTACAAGTGGATTATATCGATTATCTATATTAGAGCAAGCAGGAGATTACGTATGTATTACTCAGCGAGAACTATAACTGCGTCATACTCACCTCTAGCATCTTCGATACTGAAGCCGTCAGCATAGGTAAGTTCTAGATCCGTAGCTGCTTCCAGTTGAGAAATGAGTGCTTCGTCTCGAGTTTTAAGTAAGACGTAGGTACCATCATCGTACGTACCTTTAGCATTTGCAGCTCTGACTAACTTATAACCCGCTGCTTCCAGCTTAGATCTGGTGCTGCCTGCATAACCAGCTTTGGTTGTAGCATTGACCACTAACACAGATGTCTCAGCTGCTACTGTAGCACTGCTCGAAGCAGTTGGTGTCGGACTCGGCACTGGAGTGGCTGTTGCTTCAATAGAAGCTAATGGTGTTGCCGAGGCCAAGGGTTGCTCTGCTTCTTGCTCTGTAAACTTCAGGATACCGTAGCCAATACTCACGCCGACAATGACTGTTAGTAAAAAGACGCCCACCGTGACGCCGATCATCTTCATCATCGAGCCCGTGCCGGATTTATTCTTGATTACTTGAGGAGTCGGTTTAGATGGCGGTGTTGGTCTGGGCACTGGTGTAGCTACTGGAGTAACAATTTCTTCACTTGCCTCACTCTCTAATTCTTTATGACGAGCAAACTGTGAAAGATCAGGTTCAGCATCATCAAGACTTTCACTACTAGCCATTGGAGAAACACTCTTCTCTACTTCTTCAGCTGCTATGGATGAGCCAACTTGAGCTGCTAAGGCAGGAGAAGTAATGCCGGCGGTGGCGGTGGGAAGCGGCAATGCAGATTCGGAATCAGTATCATCTTCCTCAGGCTCAATTAAGCTTTCAATTAACTCAGCGTCAAGTTCGTCCTCGGACTCATCATCATCCTCATCTAAGTCTACCGCAATGGCTTTGACTGGCTCAGCTGTCATAGCTGAGACGTTATTAGTTGGCTCTGGCAATGGAATCACCAGGACAGCTGGGAGTACGGGAGCGACTACTGGCAGGGCTGGTTTTGCTACTTCTTCTGTAGAGTCTTCTTTCTCTTCAGCCTCTTCAGACGACTCAGTAACTGCCACTGGTTCAGTAGGTAACTCAAATCGGGGTACTGGATACTCTGTGATATCGAGTGTCTTCATCGCTGACTCGATAATGTAGCGAACATATGAAGGCATCTGGGTGTCATCTTCTTTAAATGTGGCCAGCTGTTGAATTGGTAAGGTACTACTGACCATTCCTTTGAGCTTTTCTTCCACCAGGCTGTTTGTTAATAAGTACACTGTTTGAATACTGGGCTCGGCGCCCTTCAGGGTCTTAATTGTCTCGCCCACATTCTCTATCTCATCGACATTAGCCATGATTGTCTGGTCTACCCCAATGTAATGCTGGGCGACGTAGAGCAATGAACCAATCTGAACAACACTAATCGATGGCTCAAGAGAGATGACTGATTTGATTGACCAGCTCAGTGGTGAGACAGCAGCAATCTTTATGTCATGGGCTTGAGTGCTAACGACGATTGGATTAAGCACTGATTTTTCTAGGGCAGAGAGCTGAACTTTAGATTTGCCACCATACTGATTCAGGATAGTGGTCTCGAAAAAGTGTGTGTCTTTGGAGAGATTTAAGCTAGGAAGTAATTTTTCTTTGAGATATGTTCTAACTTTGGCTTCGGCAGTATCCTGTACTTCAAGAACTGTGTTAGTAAAAAGAAAATCTGGCAGAATCAAGTGATACTCATCGGCATCAATTTTGCTGAACAACTTCTCAATATTCTCCGCGATAAAATCATCGTCGTTAAGAAACTCGCCATTTATCTGACGAAATGAATGAATAGAAAAGGTGTGTTCTTTCTTGGTGGGCAAAAGCTCAGCGATGTAGGTGACATCTGGTAGTATGTAGAGCAGTTTCTTTGTGTTGAGCATAGGAAAAGTATAGCAGGACTATCTCTAAAGGTTGAGTGTGAACTGAATTGTGTTCAGTATGAAAAAACTGCAAACCGATTGCAAGTAACAAATCTTAGGCTACGGTTTCGTTAAGCTCACCATCGATTGCTACCTGAGTGGTAGCTTTCACTTCA
>JALYRS010000048.1:0-1037 GCA_030855135.1 bacterium
GTAGTTGCCCCCAGGACTTCTCCACCCCCAATACCTGTTTCCTCATCGTCGATACTACAAACGGGGGGAGTAATTACCATGGATTGACTTGGGAAATCTGTTGACTGAATATAGACAGTGCCAGTATCAACTTTGAATGATGCCTTGGCTCGACCATTCTCATTAGTGGTAGCTTCTTTTACCTCACCGTTGAAGTCAAAATAAACGACTCGGTCTTTTTGAGGTTGACCATCCTTCTTGAGATCTACTACTGCATCAAACTCTTTGCTTTCACAGTTGAGGTTATCACTTGCTAAAGCTGAGAAGTAAGGATTATTCCAAACATATTCTGGCTCATCACTTGGCTTTGGCACAGGTGAGGGCTCGATTGTAGGCGAAGGTGTTGGTTCGTCTGATGGACAAGGCTCATCACTTGGATGTGGAGTTGGCGATGCCTGTACTGTGCAGTACTCCGGCTTATAAATCGTACCTTCACTACTCTCTTCATAAGTAGTACTAGTATCTGTCCATTCTGAACAGTTGCTCCATTCATAGCAGTGACGCACTTGCTCTCTCCAGGTTACGGTAACTTTATACTGCTTTTCAGTTTGACCTTCAGCCCAGTTACCTTCTTCTAAACCTTTGATATCAACCGGGATCCACTTTACCTCATCTCCGCTGTACCAAGTATCTGGATAAGAATTTACTTTCCAGGTAAAACAGTCTTTATAGGTTTTGACACCCTGGTCCCATGCTTGGACAATACTTTGTGGAGCTATAACTGCCAGGCCAATAATTATGAGTGAAGCAGCGATGCTCATTTTTGAGATAAGGTTTGTAAGATTTGTATGCATGTTCTTTTTGATCCCATAGTAAATTACTATATGAGAGTATTATATCAAACCATGTCAATAACTATCTAAATATACTAAAATACCCCAACTAACAGACTGCAGCTGAGTCCTAAATTGAGCAAAAGCAGTACTTTTAATGCCATCATATGACCAGTTAACTTTCCTAACATACAACCAATATGACATTCCAATTGAAACCTATAG
>JALYRS010000048.1:1047-7536 GCA_030855135.1 bacterium
GCCTAAAAAAGTATAATACCCAAAAATATTCGAAACTGGAAATATATGAGTGCTCGGAAAAAGAAACTAGCTCGCAAGCTAACCTTACGTGGATTACTTTTTATAGGGTTAGCTTTTTTGATGATCGCAATTATTGATTTTGTTCTAGGTGTACGGAGCGAACATGCAGTCACAAAAATTGACGCGGGTTACTACAATAACGTCATAGGAAGAGACAAAGTACTAGCACTTACCTTTGATGACGGACCTGACCCTGTTAAGACACGTCAGATCATGGATATTTTAGAGCGACAAGAAATCCCAGCCACCTTCTTCTTCATGGGTTCAAGCTCGCTTACCCATCCCGAGATAGTTAAAGAAACTGCAAATCGAGGATATGAAATCGGTAATCATACATATTCACATTCATGGGACGTACACCAATCTAAGGAGAGATTAGAGCTTGAGCTTGATGTTACGAACAAAATTATTAGTAATATAACTGGCCAGGATTTAATTTTATATCGGCCACCTTTTCTCCTAGATATTGGATCTGATGCTATTGCCGATCCTGGTGGTCATAGTGAGAAGCTAGCTTGGGCAGAGGACGCTGGTTATATTCCAGTGGGAGCAGATATTGATTCTCTTGATTGGGCTGCGAACTCAAGTCAGGAAGTTATTGATAATGTAATGAGTAGTTTAGACCATGGTCACATTATACTGCTCCATGATGGTGGTGAAGGCAAATATACCATCGATGCTCTAGAGCCGCTGATTACTGAACTTAAGAGTGAAGGTTACAAATTTACCACTGTTTCAGAAATTATCGGTATGCACTCTGCTCCAGAAATGCTAGTGAGTGAAGAGATTGCCTTAAATGATACTGATGAAGTCACAAGTGGAGATGTGACTCGCTTACAAACGTTTCTATTAAAGGAAAATTTTTTCCCTCTTGAACCCAACGGTATTTTTGAAGAAGAGACTTTGGCTTCTTTGACTGCGTGGCAAGAACGCGAAGGCATTCTTGGTGAAACAGGTAAAACTGGGATAATGACACGAGCTAAAATTGTCACTAATTTAGAGCAATATGAGTATCACATATCACCAGTTGCTGTAGTACTTAATTCAAGTTTTGAGCGAAAGCTACAGAGTTTCTCTATTACCTTTTCATCTCTAACAGGCAAAAATATTCCCTTATTGATGAAAGTTGTTCTAGGATTTGTAGTCTTGAGAGTGGTGTTTATTGGCTTGATGATTGTAGCCGCAAAGCTCAAGCCAAAGCAAGTAAATGGCTTTTGGCGCGGTGGAGTCAGTGTCATTATCCCTGTCTATAACGAGCAGGAAAACATAGCTGCCACGATAGATAGTGTTCTAAAAAATAAACGAAGACTAATGGAAATCATCGTGGTCAACGATGGCTCAACTGACGGCTCACTTAAAGTTATTCGCAAAATACAGGCCAAGCATCGATCGATCATCAAAGTGATTAAGATAAAAAATTCTGGTAAAGCAGCAGCCTTAAATGTTGGTATTCAAGCAGCTCGCTTTGGAGTAATTGTGACTATGGATGGGGATACTATCTTTACCCCAGATACGATAGAACACTTGGTCAGACCATTTGGTGATAAAACAGTGGCTGGTGTGGCGGGAAAAGTCTGTGTCACAGACGCTAAGAACTTATTAAATCACTTCCAACATTTAGAGTATGTGATTGCTCAAAATGTGGATAAAGTGGCGTTCAATTACCTAAATGCAGTCGGTGTGATCCCCGGTCCTGTAGGTGCCTGGAGAAAATCGGTGGTGCTGGCACAAAACGGTTATAGTCATCAAACATTGGTAGAAGATCAGGATTTAACTTTAGCGGTGCTCTCTTCCGGTAGTAAAGTACTCTATCAGCCGCTCGCTCGTGCGTACACAGAAACGCCATACACTCTTAATGATTTTATTAAACAACGGATGCGATGGGTATTTGGGACCATTCAGTGTTTATATAAATACCGCTCACATGCAGTTAAAACCAAATCAAAATCTCTCCAGTTGGTGGTGTTGCCAAACACACTTATCTACTCAGTAATATTACCTCTGCTCTATCCCCTTCTTGATGTAATGTTGGTGGCATCGCTGGCCATTAACTTCTTTGATCAGTACTGGCCAGTATATATCGCCTTCATGCTGGCAGATCTGCTCTATGCCTTCATCGCTTTCAAATCAGAAAAAGGCAATCGAAAATTACTGTTATTACTGCCGTTCCAGAGAATTTTCTATCGTTTCGTTATCTACTACGTTGTGCTAGTGAGTGTGTTAAAGGCGATCGAAGGCAGTGAAGCCTTATGGAATAAGGTGAGTAAACGAGGTGATGCTAGTAAGCAACACTTTAGTATCTTAGACGAAGAACTCAACGTTGCTCGGGTGGTGTCCAATTAACTGGTGAGGTGGTAATGATCTGCTTCCAGGGACCAGCTGGTACATCGGCTTCGTCGACGAAGCGCCAGCTAACCATTTCATTAGTTGTCATCTTCAAACAATCTCTAACAGCCGGTGAGACATCAATTCCCGCTTTGACTCCAAATAGATTCTTCGGCTGAGCGTCACCAAAGACATACTCAAAATCATCACTTTCTAGTGGCCCGACATCTTGCCACTGCGCATAGCAGGTGGTACCTATTCTCCTAAACTCCACCCAAGAATTTTTTATGACTGATTTCAGTTGCTGTTTCTCAGCGAACCATGGCACTAACCTAGCTGAGTCTTTACGATTTCCTGCCCGATCAAGATCGTTATATGGTAAGGCGAAGTAAAAAGGGTTTTCTAGCGGGGTAAAGTCACAGGGATTAAAACCGCAGCGATTATCTGGGTCATCAACTCCGCCAAAGCTTTCTTGCCAGCCTGTGTCCCAAGCACTCCTATCATTGGCTATAAAGGCATTACTAGCATCGGAAGCTTCTCCCACCCAGAAAATACTCGCCTTAGTTTTGGTGTAGCTGTTGTCTAGTACTGCTGTTAACTTGGGTGAAGGAGCTGGAGAGGGTGAGGGGGATGAAGATGGTGAGCTCTCATTTATTGGGCTGTCTATCGTGATTGTCTCTGCCGATGGAGCAGTGCGTATGGCAATTCCTAGTAGTTGTCGATGGTTGTTTTGTACAATAGTATACGTAAGTGCAGCGGAAGTGATCAGCGTAATAAACAGAAGGATAATAAAAAACGGAGAAAAAACCTGCATGATAGTATTTTAACAGATAGCTAGCATAGACTTATAATAACTGATATACTCCCATCGATATTGATCTAGTAAGTAAATAAAGTAAATATGAATATTGGCATCATTTTAGCAGCTGGAAGAGGTAGTCGAATGAACTCGACCACCAAGAATAAAACTAGTATGGCTGTAGCTGGCAAACCACTCGTCCAGTATGGTGTAGATCTGTATGCCAAGTCGTTAGACAAAACGGTCGTCGTCGTCGGCGCGTTTGCTGACAGTGTTAAAGAAGCACTCAAGGATAATGAGGTAGTATACGCTCACCAAACCGAGCAAAAAGGCACCGGTCATGCCGTGCGAGTAGCAATTGATACTATCAAACAACTAGGTATAAAACCTGATCAAGTCGTCGTGGGATATGGTGATCATATGATGTACTATCCTCAGTCAATGATCACAGCTTTATTAGCCCATCACACTGTCCAACAGGCTGCCATTACTCTAGTAACCACCAATCACGAAGATCCCATTACTTTAGCCTGGGGCAGAATTATTCGTAACGCTGTTGGCTTAGTGGCAGAGATTGTTGAGCAAAAAGAAGCCACCCCGGATGAGTTGAAAGTTACTGAACTAAATGCGGGCTTTTATTGTTTTGAGTATGACTTTTTGGCAAAAGAAATTACTAAATTACAACCTGCCGCCGTCGCCCAAGAATACTACCTGACTGATCTAATTGGTGTAGCTAATCAACAAGGTCGAAAAGTTGTACCAATGGTGGTTGAATTCTCGATGGTGGGCAGTGGAATTAATACTCTTGAGCAGTTGCAAGCCACTGACGTAGATTTACTCAGCAAAACACTAGACAGCAGCGCGTTGATCAGCTAATAAGCCAACAGTTACCTGACCAAAGAATACTGCTAGTTCTTTTGACGTTTTGCGTTGTGGATACTCTGGGCCTCGTTCTAGCTTAATGCCCGCTGCCTCCATTACCCCTGCAGGTGATAAGCATTCGGGCGAGATGGTTGCGATTAATTTTTCGCCATCTTTTATCTCCAAAAATGATCTATACGATGGTTGAGGGATAATCTTTCGCTGATGATGCTCACGTAAAGTACTTAGCACTGAGTTAGCCGTTTCAGTGTAGGCTTGGTGGTGAGCAGCCAGTCTGCTAGTGATCTGTGGTACGTCGTAGATATTTCCTGCCTCAAATGAGTAGCCATAGGGAGCGGAATGTCGCAGCGTCAACGAAGGAAACTGAAATCCTGTGGCAACGCTTAACTCTTCTTGTAGCTGCTGCAGTAATGGCTGCATAAAAGCGGTCTGTCGTAGGACAAACTGCTCTTTTCGTAGATGTGACATTCTCCATTTACCTTCTTCCAGTGCATCGAGGTCTACTTTAATGATATGAGTGTGCGGTAAGACAATTGTTCGTGAAGTACGCATTTCAGGATTTGTCACCACTTTAATGTTGTTCTCCACTGCGGCAACTCGCTGATTTCTGTGAGTGACAGAGGCATGAAAAACTTCCAAACACTTGAGAATTTTTTTCCAGTACTCAGCTTGGGTTGCTGTTGAAAGATCATAGATAGATGCTGTTTTTGTGGGATCAATTTCGCTACCGGCAGCCATGACTAGCACTGCTTCTTCACTGTAAGGGCCAGTGGGAATTACTACCGAGACTCTACTACCATCCTCCAAAGTGGTCTGACCAAGCATTCGTTCATGTTCACCAAAGAACTCTCGCTCTAAATACTCACGAGTGTTGTAACTTTGAGCAACCCTACTTGCAGCCTCAGGAGAAGCGGCCGTATTAATAGCTTCTTTGTGTGATCTAAGACGATATACGCCTTCTCGTTCAAACATGCTCATATTATATCAAATATCGACAAACCTATAATAAGCAAAAATCAGAACTATGGTCGGGGTATAAACAGTGGATCATGGAAAGTTTGTGCGCCAGGAGGGGTTCGAACCCCCGACCCTCTGTTCCGAAGACAGATGCTCTATCCAGCTGAGCTACTGGCGCATACTGAGAATTATACCACCGGGTATCCGTTACACATCTGCAAAACACTTGGTTTATGCTAATATTCTAAGAATGTCACTTCACTATTACCCACTAATTAATAAGGTAATAACGACTCTAAATCTAAGAGATAAGTTAGCCTTTGGCTCGCATCCTAATCCGGATGAAGCCTTTCGTCGGCCATTTATTACTATTGCTCGTGAGCCAGGCAGTGGAGGTGCACCTATTGCTCGAGCGGTAGCAGAGAAACTTCACTTTACATGCATTGATGAGCAGATTATTGAAGAAATTGCTAAATCCACCAAAAAAAGAAAAGAAGTTATTAAGGCTGTGGATGAAAAAGGGCGAACAGCAATTCAGGACATAGTACACTCGCTCCTAAATGTAGATTACGTAGATGATATTAAGTATGTGCGGGAGTTGGTTAAAGTTGTTTTAACGTATGCTCACCAAGGACATGTGGTTATTCTCGGGCGGGGTGCCAACTTTATTACCCCGTTTGCCAAAGGACTACACGTAAATATTACTGCTCCTTACTCTGTGCGGGTGCAGCGGGCAATGGAGTTTGAAGGTCATACCTTAGATATAGCTAAAGATGTGATTGCTGAAAACGAGCAAGAACGAAAAGTGTTTATCAAACAGTATCTTAAAAAAGACAGCTCAAAATGTAATGCGTACGATATGACGCTCAACACCACTTACTTTACTGTAGAACAAGCCAGAGATGTAATTATCGAAGCTTTCTATCGTAAATTTCCCCGCGCAGTTCGCTATGGCGCGATGTTTGGTAAGTAATACTTTTCGATGTAGACTAGGTGTATGGCGCGCACAATTTCTGATATTTACCAAGAGTACGATATTATGCCTGGTTTGCAGCAGCATATGTTGCGCGTGGCGGGGGTGGCGAAAATTATCTGTGATTCACTTCCCCGGGGTGAGGTAGTTACTAATGATGTAGTGAAAGCTTGCTTGCTCCATGATATGGGAAATATTGTGAAGTCTGATTTGCGGCTGTTTCCCGAAATTCTTGGTGATAGGGGTGAAGTTTACTGGCAAGCTAAGAAGCAAGAGGTAATAATTCGCTATGGCAATACTCCAGATTTGGCCACTAAGGCTATTTTGATTGAATTGGGTGTGACAGCGACTGTGATAGAGCTAGTATCTGCAATCGGTGTACCTCATCTGGAAGCAACCTACCTGAGTCAGGATATTCAGAAAGCTATCTGCGAGTATGCTGATCTGAGGGTTACACCTTGGGGTGTAGCTACTTTGAGTGAGAGGGTAGCTG
>JALYRS010000011.1:0-2121 GCA_030855135.1 bacterium
ACCTGAGGAATAATGGCAATGAAAACCATACCGACGCAAAAGAGAACTAAGACAATGGTGTAGGTCATGTAACGACGCGTCTGAAGAAGGTAACGAGCGTTGAGGGGTGGTAGCTGAAGCTTCATTTTGCCTCCTCAGTCAGTACTACTGTCACTGTCATCTGATAAGAGCCATCAGTTGAGCGTCTGAGGCCACTACTGCTTACTTGGGAAAATCGTGTTACCACAGCCTCAGATTTTAATATGGTAAAGACGCGTTCTAAAGTAAAGACATTAGCCGACTGAAGAGTGAAAGATAGTATCCCGGAGGTCTGATCATAACTAATATCACTCATCAAGACATCATCACCGAACAATGAACTAAAGTAACGAATTGCTTCCTGTTTATTACTTCTGCCTTTAAAAATATCTGCTAGAGCTTTCACTTTGGCATTAAATACTAAAAAAGAACGTTCATTTGACTCTTGCGCTTCAATTGTCTGCTTAAATGTTTCAGTTGAGGCTTGCACGGTTCTAACCTGGAAAGTGAAGTAGAGCTGGGTACCCAAGGCGGCCAGAAAAAGTAAAAAAATCACGCCTAAAGTGGCTAATCCAATATAAAAAAACCGCTTGTCCCTCTTTTGGGTAGTAGTTAAGGCCCGCTGGCGGTTTTTAAGAAAATTAATGGTCGCATTCATGAGTCATCTCTCATTAACATACCCATCGCTACGGTATATGCTGTCTGACTGGTGGTAGGCAACTCACCGGTAGCTTCAGCAAAAGGGGCTGCTACCAACACTTCAATACCTAACTCCGAAGTAGCAAACGGCACTATGCCCGGCAACTGAGCCGTACCCCCAGAAAGCAAAACTCGCTTAACAGATTCTGTTGGATGTTGAGACATAAAGAAACGAATAGCCTTTTGAAACTCAGCAATCAATAATCTAACTGGTGGGACTAAGACATCTCGAACCTTACCTTGAAACTGAGCTTCATCCATGCCATACGTCCGTTTGTAGCTCTCAGCCTGTTGGGCATCTAGACCAATACTTTGTTCAAGCGTTCTAGTCAAAACTTGACCGCCACTGACATGGGTAATCACAAACTCTATCTGTCCTTGAAACACCATCGCCATGTCCATGGTGCTGGCTCCAATATGAACAACTAATGTCGTCGGATCGGTTGGCGTAAACTGCAGTGATCGTATGACTGATAACATTTGAGTTTCTAGAACAGTCGGCTCGATACTTAGATTGGTAAAAATACTCAAGTAGCGCTCAATAATTGACTTTCGGACACCAATTAACATGACTCGCATTTGTGCATTTCGATCATTTTTTGGGGGCCGAGAAATAACGTGATATTCAAGTGAAAGTTCCTCAGGTGGAATCGGAATATGTTGCTCTGCCTGCCAGCCTATTGCCGATGCTAGCTCTGCATCAGAGAGGGGAGGGAGTGGAATGATTTTGGTAGAGACTACACTCTCAGGCATGGATAACCGCACATCGACAGTGGGCAGATTGTTATCAGACAAAAAGGTTTCCAACGTTTTAACCATTTTTTCGAGCTGAGCTTCATCACTTGGCACCACAAAGCCATGGGGATTAAAACTCTCCACCGCCCGAATAATCTCCGGCTTAGTGCCACCTTTGCCGTGTACGGCTTTAATGGTGTAGGTACCAATGTCTAGGGCAAGAATCGGCATAGGTTAATTTTCTGGTTACTTCACCAAGGTATCGCCACTGTATAAAGCATAATCGAGAATTGAGGGGGCAGTGGGCAGCGTACGATTTACCTCTACAATTCTCGTTTCATCACCATTGGTATTGTTTGCTTGAGATCTGATATTGAAGTACTGCACTGGCAGGGTCCAGTTTGAACCAGCCACCAAAACATTTGTATCATTGTAGAGGGGCTTGAGCCGAACAAACACATCGTTTACTTCTAAAGGTAGAGTGAATTCATAGCGGTATGAGCCACCTCCCAGAGTAGTCGCTTGCTCGAAGCTATCACCTCGAGCACAGTTGCCTAATGTTCGGTAGCGAACGGTGGTGAGATTTGTATTAGGATCTACCTGATAAATGCTGGCCAGTAGAGAAGCAGGGTTGTCATCACATGAGCTTTCGCGGGCCCACTGTACTAC
>JALYRS010000011.1:2131-23551 GCA_030855135.1 bacterium
CCGTTCTGCACTCCAGTAGTGTCAACCGAGACACTAACACCCTCAAACAGCAGCGTCTCTAGCTCATATTTTTTAGTGACAGAGTAATCAACAGTCGTATCGGTAATATCTTGGATGGTACCCGAATCAACTTCACCTTCAAAATTAAAGCTCGTATTCAGCGCTTGCTCAATACCAGCTTCAGCTGCATTAAATACGCGCGCTGATTCAGCAGATTGTTGAGCTAGAAATAATTCTTGGGTGGTGCGGGCAGCCAGTGATAAGCCAGCAGTCAATAACACCACCATGATTAAGAGGATAATCAAGCCAATTTGACCTGCTTGCTGATTTGTACGGTAGTAACTCTTCATACTTACTCATCATAAAGAGTTATGAACTCGAGTGCAACTATGAAGTAAAGTACTCTTTATGTTTACCTCGATCGGCTTCAATCAGGCGTCGCAAGTAGACAGAGCGAGGAATTTTTTTGGTCCGAGCTACCCAGTCCAAAAACTGGACATGTCTGGGGGAAATAAAGAAATTAAATCGAGTATCTGATTGATCTTTGGCGTAATCAATAGCAGCAGTCAACATTTCTTTTAAGTCTTCATCCGTGTACTCAACCAAGTACAATTTTTCCGCAGTAGATGCGCTCAAGAAGAGCGAATCATACCCTTTTTTGTATAAACCAATCACTGGTTTGCCTTTTTCTAAGGCTAGGGAAATTTCGTGACCAATATTAAGCGTCGAGGGAAATGAAGCTTCCACCACCACCAGATCTGATTCTGTAATTCGCTTTAGTGTTTTCTTGTAGTGTTTGGCCCGCTCGTCATCATCTTGGACTTTAATCACTGACAGCGACTGAGCGGTAATATGCTCATGAATGACATCATGACCCAGTTCATGCAGAATACGAACAATCGAATCGTAAGCTTGACCAAACTGTGGTTTCTGAAAAATGGCGGCTGTAAAGTATACCTTCATACGCATATTGTACTGCATCATGTCAAAAGGCAGCGGTGATTATGAAAAGCGCGGACAAAGCTAGGCGGTTCGTTTGAGTAAAAAGATAACGTGACTGGGCTTCTCAGCAATTAATAACGCCTCTGATTTCCAGGTTTTTTCAATTACAACTCGCGGATCTTCTGCCAAAGCTTCATGCAGGCTTGCCAGCTCAGCTGAAGACCAAGTAGTGTAGTAACGTATACCAGCATCTTCAGAACCAGGGTTTAATTCATTATCACAAAAAATTCTGCCCGTTGGCTGACCTTCGGTAGCCGAGTATCGACCTTTAGACATCATTCTCAAGGGAGCGTTATCAACTCTGAGCGAGAAGTAGTAGTAGCCGCCCACTGCCAACTCACCGATTTTTTTCTCTACCACTGACCAAACTTCCTCTTTGCTGAGATGTTGATAGGTAGCGGTATCAATGATCAGATCTACGCTTTGAGGTGGAAACTCAATTGACTGGTGCGTACCTTGCTGAAATTTGATGCGGTTTTTGACAAGGTTGACGATCTGTTCTTGTATCTGATCAGTGATCTCATTTATTCGTGGCTTCATAGAAATGTAAGCATCAAGCGTTTTTCCCTCGTCATTATCTTGATTGATGACACCTATTGGTAAAAGTGATTGTAGAAGAAAATCATCGATCGTAGCCGAAGACTCTTTCATTAACTTTAACTTAGCCTTAATATCCCCAATCCAACCATTTACATGGGGGTCAACTTCAGCAATCCAATTTACGACATTAGTAATATCATCCCAGGTCAGGTGATTCTTAGCTGCTTCCAGCATTTGGCCAGAGTAGTCATAGCCAATACCCTTAAGATCTTTGTTCAGTAGCAACGAGATAACAAGATTACGGCCACCACCTACACCGCCAAAAACACCCACCACGCCATTTTCATCTTTGGCGTGAAGGCTGCGAATAATGTCGTACAACCGAGTAAAAATTTCTTGCCACATGCTGATGATGTAGTCTTTTCTCCACTCAATCTCAGCATAGACATCGGCAAAGTCCTCGTATGAGGCTTTATTTACTGCACGGGCATCTATACCACGTTTCTGCCGTAGTTCATCAAAACTAGTAGCCGGCAGCCACCGGTACACAGGCTTCAGCTCTTTCGGCTCACCAGTATCACCATCAGCAAATTTGCCTGGTTCTTGATTTTTTCTGTTGCGTTCAATAATTGACATGTTTTATATGTAACCAATACTTACCTATGCCTGGAAACGAAGCGCCTAATGATACCAAATTTTGCCTCTACTTGATATGGTGAAAATTGTAAGAGCCGGAAGATATTACTCTGCAGAAAAATCTGGCTGGGCGGCCATGTCCTCTTCAATTAAATTACGGAGATAGACAGAGCGAGGGATACGTTGGTCCTTAGAGATCCAGTCTAAAAAATTAGAGACATCTGCTGAGACAAAGAAGTTAAATCTAGTATCCTGGGCGTGCATCAAGAAATCTACGATGTCACCTATCTGGTCTTCAATCGAGGCAATCGCTTCATAAGGAATAACTAAGGCTTTTTCTGTGGTTTTTTCCAGTAATTCAAAAATAGGGGAAATAGTTCCCTGCGCAAAGATGGCGACTGGTTTACCCACTTCCATGGCAATCGCCAACAGATACCCAATCTCAATGCCCGCCACAGAGCCCTCTAGTAAGAGAGCATCAGTTTTTTTTAACTGCGACACAATCTTTTTATAATGGGCTAGACGTTTTTTTTGCGCCTCTGGGCCATTACCAGCGTCGGCCAGCAACAAATCCTCACTAACTACCTTAGTGTCATATGAAGCAAACATCTGGGTTAAGGCCACCGAAGTAGGGTGCATTTGACCCGGTTGGGAGAGTGAGTTGACAAGTAAGACAGTCATAAGCACCTAGCCTAGGCAGGAAAAGTAATTTATACGCATCTTATGAATATAGTATACATCACTGGATATGTAAGTTCTTTTACGATGAGAGCCCATAATTTATACATATTCTCTACACATGGCGCAAGTTACAGGCCTCAAGTATACTTCGAGTAACATACATAAACTTGAGGAAATAACGCATAATTACTCGTTTTTCCTCGTAGCTTATAACAATAGTCGTGTTAATTCTTGTACTTTCGCAGAGAGGGCAAGTTCTGCTACAACGAAGACATGACAGAAATTGATGACCAGATGCGTAGTCCAGAACAACAACGGGCACATCCCTTGACCCTAGAGCCTGAGGTCAGGCCTAAAAAAGACGGAAAATGGCCCAGCAAAGCCAAAAGTCTTTTTTTAGGTGCATTATCAGTCCTACCCAGTTTTCAATCCATACAGGGCATCGCCTCGTTTGATGCTCGAGAAATAACGCCTCGACCACCCGTCACAGTTGATAGTGTTGACAACTATGAACACTTTCGTTCTGAGCATGGCCTGTCGATTGGTGCAGAGGAAAATGGCACAACCGATTCGAAACCACCACTGGTACATAGCGAAAGAGACATAGATGAAACTGATCAACAACCGGTGGAACAAGATATTATTGTCTTACCAGAAAATCTCCAAGCCTTAATTGGGGGAGAGCTTATTCCTTCTGGTAGCTCTGCTAATATTCGACAAGAACCAAGTACTGCTTCAGCAATTCTGGGTGCCATAACCAGGGAAAATTCGGGAACCATTACTAGTATTGTCCCCGATGGTGAAGACGTCAATGGTAGTGGCAATACACTTTGGTACCTAATAACTGTGCAAACAGACGCAACACAGCCTGCTGGGCCAGATAATGAGACTAGCGGTTGGGTATCTGCAACTGTTGCGACCGCCGCCGCCCCAGAAGCGGTCAGAGCGCCAAATCCTAATGAGCAAGTAATTGAAACAGAAGCCCCACCTGCGACTGAGCTACCACCCGGTGGAGGTACACCGGCTGCACCGGCTGAACCAGGGATAGAGCCAGCGCCGAGGGCGCCTGATTTAGTAATTCTTGACGGTGAAACGCCAGTAGAACCTCCCACTCCTGAAGTTGGCGGCACGAGAGTAGCTGACGCTTCCTTAACCAGCTTAGAGTTGCCTGTAGCCATGCTAGGTGCTGAACTACCGCCTGCCACCAACACTGAGAATATTATTCAAGTTGATGGACGGTTTTTCCTTACTACCAATTATGATAATCCCGAACACCCACGCTATACCTGGGAAAATGATCAATGGGTCGATAGACATCCTGGGAGAATCGATTACCAGAACATGTTGCCCCCTGGAGGAGTTGATGCTTTGGCAGCTCGCGCTGGCGGTCCTATGATGTGGGAACAGGATATGTTGGCCATGAGCAGAGAAATAAATGGCGAGACACAGTATTTTTATCCTTTGATGGGGACTGAAGAAATTAATGGCAGTTATGCTGAATCTGACTTTGAGAATGGGTGGACAAGGAGAACTGCTGATATTCGAACATCTGACTATGTAGAAGGTGTAAGTGGCGGAAGAATCGTGATTAGCATGTCTTCAAATTATCCAGCAGAACTAATATCACTGAATTCAAACATCTTAAATAATCAAATTGCAGTTGATATGCTAGTTGAGGCGCTAAGTCAACCGGGCAGAGAGTATATTCCACCTGGTCACACAATTAACAATCAAATTCTACCTGAGGACTTAACAGATAACTCTTCCTTCAGTCATGGCGTTCAAGCATTTAGTAATGGAAGCTACTTTAACGGTATAACTCGCATTGATAATACGTTATTTGCTAGAGTCAGTATAAAAGAAGATGAAGAAGGTCGAGATAATTATACAGCCACCATGCTTTTCAGTGCTTTAATAACCGCACTTGATAAAAATGTTAATGGTATGAGGCCACCAAATGTCATAGCTGAAAATGGCAACTTTTACCCAAGTATTCTAAGACCAATTAGAGACGAAATTGGAGCACAACCGTTTGAACTTTTTCAATTTACTTCTTCATAAGATATTGACGACTAGACAAGTACTTGGCATATAGTGTTTACTTAGTGTAATGTATGTTCAATGAACTTAGTAAGCTTCCAACATCAAAAAAAATATTTATACTAGCATCACTCATCTGCATTATTCTTTTTTTAATATTTATATTGTTTAAATCAACCATTCTCAACACAGCTACAAATATTTCACAACCAACTTTTGTTTTAATTGACGAACACCCTCTACTAGGGCTCCGGTTAAACCCCTTCAGGGATGAAGAATCATTAAGAAACAGCTACCCATATCTTTTTGTTAATGGGGAAGAGAAGATTATTATTAAAATTGTAGATAAACCTCAGGAATATTTTTCCTTTTCTTGGCTTGATAATAGTGAAAGAATTACTTACATGAGTTATTCTATTTTGTCACTATCAGGTCAAAGCACGGAGATAACAATCCATATTAATCATGAAGCGCTCAAACGATATAACTGGAATAATCAAATGATCTCCAGTCAGCTTGAAGTGGTTTTTTACTCTGCCTTATTTAGTCTTAGAGGTGATAAGACTATCTATGATTCGAGTCCTGATGCAGTTGACCTAATAAATAATTTAAGAGCATCGAACCACACAAGCATATTTTGGGTAAGTTATGAATAGAGCTAAATTAATTTTGTTTCTCATACTATTTTCTTCTATTCTTGTCAAGACGCATGATGCTGTTCCGTTTCAGTCCGTCTACGCTCAAACATGTAGCGGAAATTTAAGTTGTAAGTCTGCAGCAGGGTATGATAAAGTTCCTCCAGGGTGTCTCGATTATTGTCCTGAAACTGATCCTTATGGCTGCACAATCTGTACAGGTTCTACAGTACGCTGTAGCGCAGAGAGCCATCTTTCTATCGCATGTACCTTGGACGGCCAAACTTGTGAGGTAACTCCACCTACAAATTGTTGCATAGGCAGTATAAGTGGCTCTTGCACAACAACCGGTGGCTCCTGTAACAACAACGGCTTCTGCAACTCAGGTGAATCTTGTTCAAGCTGCTATAACGACTGTAATTATTACAGTAATTGGACTGCCTGTTCTGCTCCCTGTGGCGGTGGCACACGCACTAGAACTTTAACTTGCAGTGGTGGCGTTCAAACTGAAGCATGTAACATCCAAGCCTGTCCTACTCCTACACCTACTCCTCCTGGTGGTACTCCTACACCACCACCCTGTGGCTGGGGAAGTTGGAGCGGCTGCTCTGAAAGCTGTGGAGGGGGAACTAGGAGTAGATCAAACTCTTGCAATGGTCAAACCGAGTCCCAGTCATGTAACACCCAGTCATGCGACGCCAGCTGCACAGAGTCGTGTTCCGCGCCATTCTGCGGACAAACAATATGTAGCGGAACTTCATCGCAAACCACTTGTTCGAGCAGCGACAACAATACTCCACCATCTATATCTGCTACACCCACCAACAATTCAGATGTGCCACTCGAGTCTGATGGCAGAGTAACATTGGAGTGGACAGCATCACTAGGTGCTGAGCGTTATGATCTTGATCTCTATCCAACAATTGAAGGTTCGACAGGGCCTAATGCTACACGACAAGAAATTTACGTGACGAGCTACTCATTTTATCCAGTAGCTGGTGTTAGCGAATACACTTTTAGAGTTCGTCCAATTAACTCCACATGTAGTATTCAGTACGGCTCCTGGACCACCCCTGCCACTTTTAACATAACCTCCGAGGTTTCTGGTAACTTCTACAGCGACCCAAGCGGTCTAGCTTCACTACAAGGCGACTACTGTGAACTCGTGGGTGCTGGCACCGGTACGGTAGGCACGGGCAGTAGCATCTCTGCTTTGACTCCAGATTTCTTTGCGGGAGTTATCTCTTCAGGACTTGATAGCTACACCATTGAGCTCCCCAGTGGGGGCCTCAACAATACCATCTCACTCATCCCAGGTGAAGAATCTCCAGGTGTAGAGTATGAGTGTACTTGTCCTGCAGGCTGCGAATACGGTGGCGTACCCAGCAACCAAGCCAATGTTAACTTCTTCTTTAGACCAACTAACCTAGCCGACGGTTGGTGGCAAGTAGCCGGTGGTAGTAGTTATGCCGAGCGTAGTTCGGGCACCGCTATCTCCTCACAAATTTCTACCACCTACTGTACTGAAGCAAATAGCTGTACGCCAGCAATTATCACTCGGAATCAATCGAGTGTCGCTGATAGTGCCGGTATCGCTGTGACAGGCGGTGGTGAGATTGACTCATCAAGTGAAGCTGGTTTCCAGAGCAGTTACATCTCTGACCGAACTGATGGCACGACAGCCGCTAAAGGCACCGTTGCCAGTAAGTTCCGCGAAAACTACGACTTCTTCTACCGTCTCTACAGTATGGGCACTAATCCCACCAGCGACTTTACGGGCAGTGAAGGGGACGCTCTCAAACCAAGTGGTATCTTGCCTGAAGGCAAACGCGCCTACTACAGTGCCAACGGCTTAACTATTCAGACACCCTGGAATGTGGCTGCCGGTGAAAGCATTGTTGTCTTTATCGAGGGTAACTTAACATTAAATGATCTTAGCAATGCCGTCGCAAATGATCGTATGATCACCGTAGCCGAAGGTGGTTTCTTAGCCTTCATCGTCAATGGGGATATCATCATCGGCGAGACTGTCGGTAATGATACTTTGACTGATACCACGCCAAACGCAGAAGGAATGTTTGTGGCCCAAAATCAGTTGATCATCGAGAGTAGAGGATCAGCTAATGGCGGAGACAGCCGCTTTGTGGGAGCTGGTACTTTTGTGGGCTGGGGTGGAGTAGATCTCCAACGTGACTTCCGCTCAGATGCTGATGCAGCTAGAGCAATTCAGAATAGTACCAAACCAGCTGAATTATTTGTCTTCCGCCCAGACTTCGTCACTAACTTACCAGCGCGAATGACCACTCCACGATATGTCTGGCAAGAAACTAATTAATCACCAAACTACTGCCGGTTTTACGTTAATAGAGCTACTAGTAGTCGTCTCGCTATCAGTCATGTTAATGCTCTCGGCTTCTGCCTTATTTTTGACTTTTCTGATCAGTAATACCAAAACCAGCTCCACCCAAATGGTTAAAGCAGAAGGGGAGTACGCCATCAATCAACTAGAGTTTTTGATCCGCAACTCTACCGACATCATTACTGACTCCATCACCGGCGAGCAATGCGAAGCAGGTATGAATCAGTTGATTGTTAAGTCTTTTGATGGTGGCATCACTGCCTTTTTTGCTGAAGAGGATGCTGATGGCAAGTATAAGATCGCTTCGAATTCTGGTACCTACTTAACTTCTGGGGCAGTAGAGTTACTAAACGCCGCCGACGGTACAGGCATAACCTTTGATTGCCAAAGGGTAAATCAAGATACGCCATATGTAACGGTGTCATTTACCTTGCGCAAGGGGACACCTGGTATCGACGCTGATAGAGATGTGGTGACTCAGACTTTTTCCACCAGTGTTAGCACTCGATCAATCGCTTTTTAATTTACGCTATAACTTTGAAATTCTTGACGTATCACCACGTTGCGCTGATTCTCGTTATCGTACCAATTGACACTTACTTCCACGGTGACTTGATTTGCAGAAGGTACCGCCACCTGTACTATTCGAGAAAACTCGGTACCAGACTCAGCCACACCCGGTAAACAATCGGTTCCCGGTGATTCAGGTTGATCGAGCCACAGTAAAAATGCCGCCTGATTGGAGGGCAAATCATTAAAGCAATAGGTGGCCCCATCAATTACTGACTCATTAAAACTTTCCCAACCTAAGTTATTTCGCTCACGCCGGAACACCTCAATCACTTCCTGTGCTTTTAACGTAGCTGTTTGGCGGTACCTTGCCTCTGCCGCGTTCTTAACGGTATATGTTAGTCCGGCGGCTACCGCTGTCAAAACAGTGGCAACCACAGCCGTAGCAATTAATAATTCGACAATCGTTTGGCCAGCCTGATTTTTGATAGATCTTCGTTTTTGCATCTTAATTTATCACGGTGGTAATTTCACCGCCTTCATTGACGATTATGCTAATTGAGGAAGTGTCTTTAGCTAATGTTATCGTACCGGCATTTGTCACTCCACCATGGAGCACTAGAAATCGCATATCTACTTCATCACTACTAATGACTGATTCGTGCAGTTGGTACTCAGCCACATCATAATCATCATCCTCACATACGGCTTGCACTCTAACTAGTGAGCTGCCAGGGGAAATTCTAACCGCATGAGAGAGTAACTTAGTACAGCCGGCTGGTCGATCGCCAGCTCTGGCCTTTACTTGTGCAGATCGTAGAGCAGTCTGTACTTCTCGACCAGCATTTTGGAGTATCTGACGATCATTGAAAGTGACAAAGGCGGCTATTCCACCGCCTACCATTAGCAACGTAATCGTTACTGAAACGAGTAGCTCGATTAAGGTGAAGCCAGCCTTGAGTGGAGAAGTGGTATGGGCAGTAGACATGGTTAAGGATTGGTCTGACACAGCTGCACTACATCTGGCTCGAGGTTGACGCAGATTTGAAAGTCAACACCCCCCGTAGTAGAGTACGTGTAGTTGTAGGTCGCATCATTAATCGGATCTGCAACCTCGTTACTTATGTACTCACTAATGTCACCTAACGCCGAGACAAAGGCGGCACTATCGCCATTTGTGGCCGGATCAGGATAGACTCCTGCATCTGTACGATAGAGGACCAATGCTTGACGGACAGTTTCCATATCTGCTTGTCGTTTACCGTTACGGGCACGTACGCCAGCGCTTTGATAGCTAACTAAACCAATAGTTGTCAGCACGATAATGATGGTGGCCACCACCAGCAACTCAATCATGGTGAAGCCGGGGCTGTAGATGTGGTTTTTCTTCATATGTGTTATCTCAAGGTTACTGCAAGTTAGATAAACAATAATACGCTCCAGAACCATACGCACAGGCGTCATCACTTGAGTTACCGGTCGTGTCATCTTCTAAGCCCGCACAGAGACAGTACGTGGTAGAGGTGCTACTACAGCTATAGACATTAGGAGTAACATTTTGCGGATCAACAGGCGCACCGCCAGGCAGATAGGTAGTATCACCTAGCATCACGTTACAGTCGGCATCGTAGCCTGTGTTATCAGCATAGTACTGCTCAAAGGCATTTTGCATGACTTTGACATCCGCTCGGCGCTTAGCATCACGGCTCTTACTCTGAGCAGTAGAGAAGGCCACTGCACCCATAGCAATTAAGATACTAATGATGGCGATAACAACTAATAGTTCGAGTAGGGTAAAACCTTTGGAGCGGTGAGAAAAGTAAGACATAGCTCCATCATAAACAGATTTCTCAAAAATCGCTATGGCTAGCGTGTAACTGTCACCAAAATTCTACTGACTGGAGTATCAGCGGCGGGAGTAGAAGCGGAGTCGCTCACTTTCAACTGGGCTGTAAATTGGCAGGTATTTTGAGCACAGTTGTAGACATGTGAAGCAGTAGTAGTGCTTTCGTTAAAGGTTTGACTCGTGCCATCCCCAAAATCTAGTGTCGCCGTAACCTTGTCAGCCATACCTTTATCTAGGACAAAGGAGAAGTTTACCATGCCACCGTTTTGGATACTCACATTCCTAGTCTTAGGATCAAAAAAAGGCTCACTCACAAAAGACAACAATACGGGACGAGAGATACAGCTGGCATAACAAGTTCGGGGACAGTCGTTTGCCTGACTCAAAACCGTGCCCTCACCCACACTGGACTCAGTCATACAGCAGCTATATCCATATCCCGAACAGCTGGTAACTGGCCCCAAACCAGGGTTAATTGTCACCGGGGCACTGGTGTACCTCACCGCAAAGTTTTCTAAGATGATGCTGCGAGATCTTCCCCAAACCGAGATAGTTACTACATGCAAGGTGTCGTCCCAGACAAAGCCTGAAGAGGGAGACGTCTTAGTGACGAACATCGGTAATGTGTCGCGAGTGATGATAATTGGATCAAGTAAGAACTGATTGCAAACTGCTTCCAGCACGTACTCACTGGGTGAGGTAAATCTAAGCTGAATGCGCTCGACACTATTTGAGACATCCCGACTGACACCTTTTTTTTGACACTCTAATTGATATGATCCTGAGTTGGCGGCTGCTTCTCGCAAAGTACTCATTGATGCTCTAACGGTCGAGACACCGTAAAAAAGCAGCACTTCACGAGCAATCAGTCCACCAATACTACCCAGAATGGCAATCACAATAAAAGAGGTCAGGAGAAATCGAACAATCCGCATTAGGTTTTATCGTAGCAGGTCTATATACCATTGTAAAAGTTCCGTCCCCCAAATTAACGTCATCACACAACCGGCTACTAAGAAGGGTCCGAAAGGTATAACTTGACCAAACTTTCGTTTTCCCAAAGCAATCAGACTCACACCCACAGTAGCTCCTGCTATAAAAGCCAAAAATATACAAACTAGTATCTCTGGCCAGCCCACCAGCAGCGCTAGCGGCACAATTAACTTCACATCGCCGAGGCCAAAGCCTCTTCCTTTAGTACCCAGCCAGAGTAAGCCGAAAAAGCTGACAGCCACTGCCACACCTACAATCGAGAGACCAAAGTCTGTTGGTCTCATTACCCCAAACATCACCAGTGCTATCCGATAGAGAAGCGTCAATCCTAGTAGCATCGCTACAATCGCATCCGGTATTACCAAGTACAAAATGTCAGCAATCACTATGATCAAAAGTAGAATACCAATCGCTAACCAAAATATCGGTTGCAACGTCTGCAGGGGAGTACGAGTTATCTGGAAAAAGACCGTGCCGCCCCAGTACCACCAGACAAACAAGCTGCCAGTCAAGAACTCAACCACTGGATGCGCTAATGAAATAGGCGAGTGACAGTGACGACACTTCCCACCGAGTAGTAAGAAAGTCAGCACCGGAATGTTGTCATACCAGGCTATTTTTTTTCGGCAAGTGTCACAACGAGAGCGACCACTAATCCAAGAATCTTTTTTTGATCTGGGCTCATCATCAAGCGTTCGATAGATAAAGACATTTAGAAAACTACCTACCGCAGCACCGATAAAAAACAAAAAGCCAGATACAAGAATAAAAGTTAACCACATAGCATAATTTCTTCCGCTTCAGTATAGGGGCAAAGCGTCAGAAACTCAAGAAAAAGCCCCAGTTTTACCTGGGGCTGATCAATTTCAAGTTATACCGCTGTTATGGGAGACAGATAAAGTTGGTAAGTGCAGTGCCTCCACAAGGGTCAATGCTGTCACCTGTGTCTGAGGTGAAAGTGTCATCTGGAGTCGTGCCATCGAGACAGTTGTCAGCAGCTTCTTGCTGGAAAGCCAGTGAGGTAGGCACAAAGCAGGCATACATGGTAGTGTTTGTACCATCTTCTTTGAAGACGACAATGTTATTGTCATTCTTAACTCGATTGGTAAAACCATCTTTGACTTCGGCAGTGGATACTAGGACATCTACCCAGTTCCAAGATGTAGCACCAGGCGCTGCTGTTTCGTCAAAGGTAAATGCTTCGGCAGCACCATCTGGACCTACTAAAGCAGCAGGTGGAGTCCACCCAGCAACAGCACTAGCCACATTCCAAGGATAGGCTTCGTGAATAGCGTAGTAGCGATCAACCGCATTAATTAACTGTGCGGCGTCGGAACGAGTACGAGTGTCACGACCTTTGTTAATCTGCTCAATTGGATTGATAGAGGAGAGCACAGCTACGGCCAACACACCAATCACAGCAATCACAACTAAGAGTTCAATCATGGTAAAACCAGGAGAGACATTTTTCAGGTTAGAGAGAAACTGTCTAAACTTTAACATATACGCTTTTATCCTTTATTTTTAAGACTACACTAATTTATATGGCCTATGCAAGATGTGTTTTTTTTAGAACTGACTGGTTAAGCTATAGATTGGCATAATAATAGCCACTACCATCAAACCCACACCCAGTCCCAGCACAATCATAATCATTGGTTCAAGGGCTGCGGTCAAGTTTTTAACTGCATTCTCACTCTCTGACTGAAAGTAAGAAGAGAGCTTTAGTAAGACTTCATCAAGCTTACCGGTCTCTTCACCAACTGCCGTCATCTGGGACAAAATTGGCGGAAATAACTGCGTGGCAATCATGGCTTGTGACAGCGCTACACCCTTTTCCACCTGCTTTGTACAATCCATTAAAGCTTCTTTGTATACTAAGTTATCAGCTGCGGCCGAGACAATTTCGAGTGCCTGGAGAAGTGAAATACCAGCACCCAATAAGAGTGACAATGTCCGGGCAAACTCAGTTAAGATAATTTTTGTCTGCAGAATACCAAAAACCGGCAACCGCAGCTTAAACCGATCAAACGTCCGGCGCCCCACCGTTGTTGCTACCCAGCGTTTAAATAGCATCCCTGCTCCGATTACACCTGCTAGCATCAGCCACCAGTAGTTTGAGGCCAGACTCGATACATCAATCAAAATTTGCGTGGGTAGTGGCAGCTCAGCTCCGAAGTCGGTATACATCTCAGTTAACTGTGGAATCACAAAAATCATCATGATAAAGGCCACCAGGATCATGGCGATCACCACAATCATCGGGTAAATTAGTGCCCCTTTGGTCTTGGCCCTAAACTCTTTATCACGCTCCATGTTGTCGGCTAGACGCTCTAGGACATTTTCCATCACACCACCTGCTTCACCAGCGCGTACCAGCTGCACATAGACAGGGGAGAAGACCTTAGGATGTTTAGCCAGTGCCACTGCAAAACTATTTCCCCCTTCGATATCTTGGAGCAAACTATTTATTAACTTCGACATGGAAGGCTTACTCTGTTGGGCCAAAATTGAGATACCCTGTGTCAGAGGTAAGCCAGCGGTGATCATGGTAGAAAGCTGGCGGGTAAAGGTGACGATGTCATCGTGCTTGATGCCATCGAAGAGATCTCTAATGGGTGCGAAAGAAGTTGCTTCTAATGGCTTGATCGTGATCACCAACAAACTTCGGCCACGTAAAATAGCCGCCGCTTGCGAGACGGTTTGAGCTTCCACCTTTCCCTTTAGGGTCTCGTGGTGCTCGTTCTTGGCTATGTATCGGTACAGTGGCATACGTATTTTTTAGGTAACTGATCCTCCAGTAGTCAAGCGATCTAGCTCATCAGGTCTAAAAGCAAAGGCTCGCGCAGTTTCTAAGCTAATGGCACCACGCTGCACTAGCATAGATAAGTAACCTTCAATCAACATCATGCCTTCTTCAGCTGATGTTTGTAGCACGTTATCAATCTGATGCGTTTTACCCTCACGAATTAAGTTGCGGATGGCTGGATTTGCCACCATAATCTCAAAAGCCGCTAATCTGCCGCCTTGAGAAGAGGGCACTAATCGTTGGGAGACTACCGCTTGTAGCGTCCCCGCTAGCTGCTGTCTCACTTGACTCTGCTGCCGTGAAGGGAAGACATCGATGATACGGTCAATGGTCTGGGCTGCAGTAGTGGTATGAAGAGTAGCAAAAACCAAATGACCAGTCTCAGCGACGGTAATGGCGGCGGAAATCGTTTCTAAGTCCCGCATTTCGCCTACCAGCACGATGTCGGGATCTTCCCGCAGAGCTGAGCGGAGCGCCAGATCCCAGCCATGCGTATCTTTATTCAACTCCCGTTGAGAAATAATACTCTTGCGCGGTGTATGAATAAACTCGATTGGATCTTCAATGGTGAGAATATGTTCAGATCGAGTGGTATTGATGGCATCGATTAGCGCCGCTAAAGTAGTTGATTTACCTTCACCAGTAGCACCGGTCAAGAGTACTAAGCCTTGTTTATACTGCGTGAACTCATGAAATATCTGCGGCAGCTGTAGGTCATCAATGGTTTTAATTCGAGCGGGAATCAAGCGCAACGCTGCGGCTAACGAATCTTGCTGATGATAGACATTGACCCGAAATCGCCCGATATCCATAAACTGATAGCCGAAGTCAATTTCTTTATTGACTACTACGTACTCCTTTTGCTCCTGGGTCATTAAAGGCAAGATCAATGACTCTGCCAGCTCTTTCTTTAGGACAGGTGAATCAGGAATCGGCTTCAACAGCCCATTTACTCTAATCGTTGGCTGTGAACCCACCATGATGTGGATATCAGAACCTTCTTGCTCTGCAAGCATGCTCATGATGTCATGAATATTCATTACCAACTCCTTTTTTAAACTTCAGCTACGCGTAGCACCTCTTCAATAGTAGTCATCCCATCGAGAGCTTTCAAGTAACCATCTTGTTTCATTAGTAACATTCCGTCACGAATGGCAGTTTGTTCGATCTCAGCGGCTGACTTTCGCTCCAAAATTAATTTACTTATCTCCGGGGTAATGGTCATCACTTCAAAAATACCCACCCGGCCTTTATAGTCTGGCTCCTGAGCGGGTCTGTCGGCAGCTGCTCTAAATAAGGTAATTGCATTTGGGTCTTTGTTTTTCAGTTTGCACCACTGCTCAAATCGCTCACCTAACACTTTTTTAATATCTTCAAGGATTGCCGGCTCTGGAACATACTCTTCTTTATACGCAGGATTTATACAACGCACAATTCTTTGCGCCATTGTCAGAGTCATGGAAGAAGCCAGTAGAAATGGCTCAGCACCCATATCAATCAGACGAGGTAAAGCCCCAGCAGCCGAAGAAGTATGTAGAGTAGAGAACACCAAGTGACCAGTCAGTGATGCCTGAATTGCCAACTCTACTGTTTCACCATCCCGGATTTCACCCACCATGATAATGTTAGGGTCCTGTCGCAAAAATGAGCGCAGACCAGAAGCAAAGGTCAGGCCTGCTTGAGGATTAGTCTGAACTTGGTTCACTCCATTCATCTGGTACTCGACAGGATCTTCCAACGTCACGATATTAACTTTAGGTGTATTTACTTTATGCAGCACAGAGTAAAGAGTAGTAGTTTTTCCAGAGCCTGTTGGTCCAGTAACTAAGATAATGCCGTGAGGCACTTTAATGGCATCTTGCAGCTTCGCCAAAGCAGCATCGCCCAAACCTAAATCGGTCAATGTCGGCACTGTGGCATTTTTGGGCAGTAGCCGCATCACGACTTTCTCGCCATGAATGGTGGGTAGAGTAGAGATACGCAGATCAACTTCTTCGCTATTGCTGACAAAGTTAAAGCGTCCATCTTGGGGTAAACGCTTTTCATCAATCTTGAGATCAGCCAAAATCTTGATTCTAGAAATAGTTGCTTCATGCACTGAGCGGGGCAAGATCAATTTTTCGGTCAATAAGCCGTCAATCCGATATCGGATTCTCGTTTTATCCACTTGCGGCTCAATATGAATATCGGAAGCGCGTGATTTTACGGCAAAGGCTAAAATTGTTTCTACAATCTTGGTAATTGGAGCTTGCTTGACGACTTCACCACTGAGATTCGAGAGATCTTGTTGTTTTACCTTTTGCTGTGCCACCTGATTTGTCTCTTCCAACGCTTGCGTGACTTCAGAAGAAAGGCTCTGCGCATACCTCTCAGCCAAAGTCCGTTCTAACTCCGAGGGCATGGCATAGTGAGAAATCAGATGCAGACCTGTCTTTTGCTCGGCAAAGTCGATGGCAGTTAGGTCGAGTGGGTCTTTGAGTACTACCGATAAGGTATGATTCGCCTCGTCAAAGGCAAAGGGCAAGATGCCATATCTACGGGCTACACTTTCCGGTAAAACTGATAAAGCTTCTGGCGAGATGCCAATATCACTAATCTTGACGAAGGGCACATTGAAGACATCTGCTTTAGCACGGCTCAAAGCCTCTTCAGTTACCCATTTTTTTTCATCAAGTAACACATCTACTGGTTTGCCGGTCTGCAGTTGCTCAGCTGTCAGCGCGTTGGCTTGGTCAGCGGTTAATGCGTTGGTTCGCAACAGTACATCTACAACGGTGGTAGCCAATGTGTTCAGAGTAGGCGGGGTAGGGGTAGGTGGAGAAACTGGCGCGCTTACGGGCTCCGGCTGTACGGGTGGAGTAAGAGGAGTTGGTTCAGCTGGTGGAATAACAGTCGGTTCGGTCATGGGCAGCTACTAGCTATCTACCAGTGTATACTAAGACCGATATTCATGTCATCTAAAACATCCCAGTTCATACCCATACTCTTGGTCTTGCCCATAGAGGCAGATCACCCCCGCGCCTTGACCGAGTGGTTAGCAGAGCAAGCTATCTCAAGTAGTAATAATCCAGCCGTCAGCTCACTCAACCTTGAGGATAAGGCACCAACTATCGAGCAAGTCCGAAACTTAATTACTGATCTCAGCTATACTAGTTATACAGAGCAGTCGAGGTGGTTTTTACTTACCCATATTGATGATGCCTCTACTGCCGCCCAAAATGCCTTACTCAAAACACTTGAAGAGCCGCCGGCCAATACCCACCTCCTCCTCACAGTTACTCAAGCTAATAAAGTATTACCCACCATTACTTCACGTTGCCAAGTACTTCAGTGGCAGCCGCCCGAGAACTCACTAAACCAGGTGGTGCTCCCTTCAGTTATGGAGCTGTGGCAGCGAAGCTTCGGGGAGTTAATCGAGCTACTTGCCGAGTACACCGATCGTCAGACAGCTAAACAGCTACTAGCACAATGGCTAGGTGAAATCCGACAGCTGAGCGAGTACCCCAGCTCTCAGTTACTCACTGCTGCTCAAGTACTGGCACATGCTTCACAAGACTTGGACACAGCGGTAAATGTTAGACTCTGTCTAGAGCGGTATGCCTTTGAGGTAAAGCAAGTTTTGAGTAGCTAAAGAAATGGTAGATGGAGTTCAGCCGATTTTAAGCTACTATATAAGCTTGTATTAATAACGACGCTTTGCACCCAACTTGCAAATGTGATATAACGACTTTTCGCATGAGTGTAGATAACCATTACCAAGCCTCCGAAATTAAAGTCCTAGAAGGACTAGAGCCAGTCCGTAAGCGGCCTGGAATGTATATCGGCTCGACTGATAGTCGCGGCCTGCATCATTTAGCTAAAGAAATTCTTGATAACGCTGTTGATGAAGCCATTGGTGGTTTTGGCAAAACAATTCAACTTTTCCGTACAGAAGTCACCGCCGAGGAGATGGCATTAATCCCTCAGCCTATTCCTAATAATGAAGCTTTAACCGTTGTTGATAATGGCCGTGGTATTCCGGTTGATATGCACTCCTCAGGTGTATCCGCGCTACAAGTAGTGCTAACCAAGCTTCATGCCGGTGGTAAATTTGAAGAGACAGCATATCAAGCATCTGGTGGTCTTCATGGTGTGGGTGCGGCTGCCGTAAATGCTTTGTCATCACTGATGCAAGTGGTGGTAAAACGAGATAAAAAATACTACTACCAAGCGTATAACCAAGGTGCACCAAAAGCCGATGTTCGGCAGATAAAAGAAGCCGAAGTAATCAAGTTATTCCCTAGACAATCTGAGCGATTCATCACCTATGACTCGGGTACTATCGTTTATTTTGTACCTGATAAAACTATTTTCTCGAGTACCGAGTTCAGTCACCGAACCTTGATTGAGGTTATTAAGGATCGCGCATACTTAATGGCCGGTCTTTATTTCCAGTTTGCGGATTTAGTGGAAAAAAAGAATCAAGATTACTACTTTGAAGGTGGTATTCGTTCCTTGGTTGAGCATCTCAACATGACCAAGAAACCGCTGCATGACGTCTTTTATGACACTGGCACCTGGATAGACGATGCTACCAAGAAAAAAATTGGTGCTGAAATGTCCCTCCAGTACAACGATACCTACACCGAGCGAGTAGAGAGTTACGTGAACGTCATTCGTACGCCAGATGGTGGAACTCACATGAATGGTTTCCGGATGGCTTTAGGTAAAGTACTGCGTGATTACGCCGAGAAAAATAATCTACTGCGAGATAAAGAAGCCTTTGTGGCTGATGACCTCCGTGAAGGTTTGACTGCCGTCATCTTTGTAAAGATGCCATCCAACGATCTGCAGTTTGAGTCACAAACAAAAAGTAAACTGAATAACTCAGAAGCTCAATCAGCTGTCTATCAAATGTTCAAAGACTCATTTGAACGTTTCTTAGAAGAAAATCCTAAAGCCGGTAGAGCTATCGTCGAGAAGATTATGTTAGCCGCTCGGGCGCGACTGGCAGCTAGAGCCGCCAAAGATGCGGTCATCCGTAAAGGAGCACTCGAAGGCTCCGCGCTTCCGGGAAAATTAGCTGACTGTCAAAGTAAAGAAGCCTCTGAATCAGAGATCTACATTGTCGAGGGTGACTCAGCTGGTGGCAGTGCCAAGCAGGGTAGAGACCGGAAGTTTCAAGCCATTTTTCCACTGCGGGGGAAAATTCTGAACACTGAGCGGGCTCGCCTAGATAAAATTGTTGCTTTTGAAGAACTGAAAAACTTAGTCATTGCCTTAGGTGCTGGTATTGGTGACACCTTTAATCCCGCCAAACTGCGCTACCATCGCATCATTCTGATGAACGATGCTGACGTTGACGGAGAGCATATTACGACACTAGGTTTGACCTTCTTCTTCCGCCACATTCCTCAAATTGTTGAGCAGGGCTATCTCTATATTGCTATGCCACCACTCTTCAAGGTCGCGGCTAATAAAGTTGACCGCTATGCCTACTCTGATGAAGAGCGAGATAAATATGTTGCTGAGATCCGAGAAAAGACCCCTAAAGCCGTGATTGGTATTCAAAGATATAAAGGTTTAGGTGAAATGAATCCTGAGCAACTGTGGGATACCACGATGAATCCTGAAACCAGAATTTTGAAACGGGTAACTATTGTCGACGCCGCTCAAGCTGACAAGACCTTTGATACCTTAATGGGCGATGAAGTTGGTCCCCGCAAAAAATTTATCCAGACCCATGCTAAGTTAGCTGAACTCGATATTTAGGAATATAACTATGGAAGGAGAACAATGTCGGAAGTCATAGATATTTTAATTGAAATCCCAGCTGGCTCGAACATTAAGTACGAGCAAGATGAAGACAGTGGTCGCATCTATGTCGATCGCTTCGTACCTACACCAATGTTTTATCCTGAAAACTACGGCTCGATTGAAGGTGCCCAAGGTAAAGATGGTGACTTACTCGATGCCTTAGTCATCACTAGTCAACCAATTATGCCAGGCATGTGGATCAAGGCTCGAGTCATTGGCATGTTAGAGATGGAAGATGAAGAAGGAGTAGACCACAAACTCGTCTGTGTACCCGCCAAAGCTAAACAAGATATTCAGTTTGGTGGCTTCGAAGATATCTCAGAGTTACCTCAGTGGCGATTAGATCGAATGAAGCATTTCTTCGAGCATTACAAAGATTTAGAAAAAGATAAATGGGTGAAGATTAACGCTTTCGTCGGTAAAGCAGAAGCAATGAAAGAGCTAACTGAAGCACAGCAAAAGTTAGCCTAGTAGAGGATCTATGACTGAAGACAACCAAAACCCCGAGCTAGAAGCCCAAGAGATTCAGGCAGCTGAAACTGACGGTGCTCCAGATCGTCCTCTGATTGGTTCAATCGAGGAGAGTCGTTTTGGTAAGTTAAAGTACATCTCCATTACTCAAGAAATGGAGCGCTCATATCTAGACTACGCCATGAGTGTGATCGTTTCTCGCGCTCTGCCTGATGTTCGTGATGGTCTCAAGCCAGTCCATCGTCGTATCTTATACTCGATGTACCGTAGTGGTATTCATCACAGCAGCAGCTACAAAAAATCTGCCCGTATTGTGGGTGACGTGCTTGGTAAGTATCACCCACATGGTGACGCTCCCGTCTATGGAGCCTTAGTACGGTTGGCGCAAGAATTTAGCATGCGCTATCCATTGATCGATGGCCAAGGTAACTTCGGCTCCGTTGATGGCGATAGCCCTGCCGCTATGCGGTACACCGAGGCCAGATTAGCTAAAATTACACAGGAACTACTCCATGATATCGATAAAGGCACAGTGCCTTTTGGCGATAACTTTGATGGTTCACTCCAAGAGCCACTGGTACTACCAGGTCGATCGCCCAATCTTTTACTGATGGGTTCTGAAGGTATTGCCGTCGGTATGGCTACCAAGATTCCGCCTCATAATTTAACTGAAGTCTGCAATGCCATCACTGCCATGATCAAGGCGGGCACAGTGACACCAACAACCAAAACTGCAGCTGCCGTCTCCAGCGCGCCAAATACCTCCAACGAATCGCAAGCAGAAGATCAAGAAAAAGCCCCTACAATTCCCACTGCTAAAGGTCCCGCAGGATACCTGACCGATCAAATTGACGTAGTACTAGCAACTGATGCCAAGCAGCTAGCGGGTGATTTCCAGAGTGAAATTACTACCGATGAAATCATGGAGTACATTCAAGGACCAGACTTTCCGACGTCCGGCATCATGTATGACTTCAAGACGATCAAAGATGCCTATGCCACTGGCCGCGGAAAAGTCGTCATTCGAGCCAAAACAAATATAGAGGAAACCAAAAAAGGTGGCTTCCAAATCATCATCACTGAGCTACCTTACCAAGTTAAT
>JALYRS010000082.1 GCA_030855135.1 bacterium
GAGATAAGGAGTTATATGAAAGTAGCAGTGGTAGTGAGAGTAAGCAAAGAGTACATATGAGAAATTTTGGACTCAAGGAAGATACTTGGCTGAGTTTTGTCACTAACATCGTGTACGTTGCAATCAAGCCTAGAAACGCAACTGTGAATACTTGTGACATCAAACCTGAATTATTAAAGAAAGTTTCCCACATCCATTGCTGAAACTTCCAGTAGGGAGCCCAAGTACTTAATACCAGATTAGGATCTGTTAATCCAAAGCTTATGAATGTATAGAGCAGGATAAAAAGAAAGTAAAAAAGTATGAGAGATCGTACGCTTAATGAGTGAAGCATAGCCGTGATTACTCTCCCAATAACTTGGCATACTTTCCTTGAGCATAAGCAATTCTGACTCGAATAATATCTTTGAGCATTCGTAATGAATCTTTAACAGGATCCACTCTATCAGTGTCGTAATGCTTCCAAGTAATTGGTACTTCTTCGATCAGTATGCCTAGTTTTCGGGCTAAGAAAAGTAACTCTACATCAAAAGCACCAGTAAACGCACCTTTTTTAATAGTGCTACGGCCGTAGACCGAAAGGTTAGAAAAGAGCTGTGTTGCTGCATTTGCAGAAAATAACTTAAATCCACACTGACTATCTAGTATTCCTGGCAAGGCTAAAACTTGCACGACTAGATTAAATGCTCGACCCATATAATGACGGTAGCTAGGTTCATTTTCTCTTCGCGAACCACTACCTTCTCGAGAGCCAATCACTACTTCACAAGTAGGGGTAAACGCAAGCAGTCGTTCGACTTCGGATAATGGAGTAGATTGATCAAAATCCGTAAAAAGTCGCCACTCTCCTTTTGCTGCCAGCATTCCAGATTGCACTGTGGGACCCTTGCCACCATGTTCATTCGCTAAAACACTGATTCTCTTGTCCTTAGCTGCAAAGTTATTAAGTGCATCTAAAGTTTTGTCAGTTGAGCCATCATCTGACAAAATCATTTCCCAGTCATACGTTTGCTTTTGTAAATAGCTTAGAGCTTCATCGAGCGCACCTCGCTTAAAATTCTTTTCTTCATTATACGAAGGGATGATAACTGATAAATACGGCACTTGTGCTGGCATAGGATTACTCTGATCGTTTATATATTATAATTTCAGGTCCATTCTCTATAGTGTACACCTGGTTTACGATTTTATCAGGAAAAGTTACAATTTCATAAATAGGCAAGCTAGCCACGTCTTCAGTGTGATCTTCATTAATTACAACTAGAGTAGTAGCTTCATTGGCCCGTTCCGGTGGTAACGGAGGAGTATTAAGGGTAGTAAGATAGTAGCGATAGTTCTGCCCGTACAGATCTTTACTCGGGGCTAACAAGACTAGTGAGTACTGCTCATCGTTACTAAGTCGTTCAGCAATAGAAGCTGAAGTGGCTTTAATATCTTGTAACTTCCAACCGGCGTCACTATGAGGTAATCTTGGCAGATTGTACTGCAAAAAGTAGAGTATTGCCGCAAAGGTAAGTAGCTTACCTGCTTGATTACTAGCTAATAAACCCAGCAGGATACCAAAGAGCATAAATGTCACTGGAAATAAGTAAGCTAAGTAATGGTCAAATATAGCATGCTCATACATAGCCGTGCCAATAATTCCGGTAACTAGGTATGCAGTAATTACTACCTCTCCTTGATAGAATTTTCTTTTTTTCTGTGTCAAAATATATATCATGCTTAGTACTACAACCAGTAGTAAGATGCCATTTCTAGTTCTATCTTTACCTAAGTTGTACTCAAATAAAATGTGGTAACTTCTGCCCTCAGCTTCACGAATAGTGCTACTAATTGTTTTAAGTAATGATGAATCATCAGTGTACTTAAAACTCTGCTCGGCATCTGAAAGATTAAAAAAAGCTTTGGCATTTAAGCCATCATGTCGCAGATCAAACAGGATTAAAGGTGTAAGAGACACAAGAAAAATTAGGACTGCAGCCACTGTTGGTAGTATCTGATCTCTTAGAGATCGCCATCTTTGAGTGCTTCTCCAACTCTGCACAGCGCTGATAATCCAGATTAGGCCAGCCCCGCCGGCAGAGAGTAAAGTCAAGTAATGGAGCTGAACCAGAATACTAAAACACAGCCCTACAAGCACCCAATACCAAGGCCTATCTTTCCAGGCTCGATAGGTAGCATAGATCATAATCAAAGATACAAATGGTGCTGGATTTGGATTCCAACTGAAACGGGTGTAAGTGATGACTACCGCTGAGAAGCTGTAAAGCAGTGTGGCTATCCAAGCAGCTTTGGGACCGATTAACTGTTTACCTAAGTAG
>JALYRS010000083.1 GCA_030855135.1 bacterium
TGCATTCACTTTAGTCAATGAAAGTGAAGTAAAAAGTACTACAGAAATTATAAATGAGGAAAAAAGCTTCATCATACTTATCGAGTAACACTTTGTTTTACTGCTTCAAGCATATCACCTGACAAAACCAAATACGATCTCTGTTGGAGGTCATCTAGTGACAAGACTCCTAAGTTCGTACGGATCAGCTGAATCACATCATAGCCGACTCGTTCCATCATCCGTCGAATTTGTCGTTTCTTGCCTTCATGTATGGTCATAGTCACCCAGCTAGATTTACCGGGATCAGGCTCTACTTCTGCAGGGGCGGTGTAACCTTCTTTTAATCTCACACCTTTTTGTAACTGAGAGATCGCTTTTTCACTTGGTTGTCGATCAAGTAATACTCTGTAAGTCTTAGCAACTTCAAATTTAGGGTGAGTTAAGCTATACGCTAGATCACCGTCGTTGGTTAGCAACAGTAAACCTTGGCTGTCAGTATCAAGTCTTCCCACTGGATAGAGCCGAATGTTTTTATCTTTATATTTAGGCGGTAGCAAATCAAGAACGGTTTTTCGTCCCAGCTCATCACTGGTAGTTGAGACGTATCCCACTGGCTTGTTAACGGCAATGTAGAAGTACTCAGCGCTCTGCTTAGAGACAACTGAACCACGATAACTCACTTTATCTACTTTGGGATCAATCACTTGACCTATTTCTGCGACTTTCCCGTTCACGCGGACTACACCTTGGCTAATAAATTCCTCGGCTTTGCGTCGTGAAGCAAGGCCTGCATGGGCTAGGAAAACATGGAGACGAATTAATTTTGAGGTGGGCATTGTACTTGGTATTCTATCAGGCTTCTGTGGCATGATCATGGTAGGTAATGGTTTTACCCTCAAAATTGGTGACCTGGTACTGGCTCTCCCCAATTTTTTTCAACCACATCACGGGTACTTTACCTTGTCCGCCAGGCAGATCTAGTACGTACTCCGGTAAGGCATAACCTGCTGTTTGCCCTCTCAGAGACTGGAAAAGGCGCTTCCCCTGTTCAATTGAGACACGAAAGTGATGCGTGCCTGGTGCTTGATCAAGATGATGTAGATAATAGGGCATCACGCCGCTTAAAGTTAGCTTCCTAAATAGATCAAGCAGGGTCTCAGCTGAGTCATTTACCTCTCTAAGTAGGACTGTTTGGGACAGAACAAGTATTCTTTGCTCACGCAGCTTGGTTATTAGACTCTGAACATTGGAAGTTAACTCTCGGGGATGATCAATATGAATAACCACTATCACTTTTATACCCATTTTTTCAATACTTCCAAGTATGTGTAGGAATTCCTCAGTCACTGCTTGAGGATCTACCGCTGGTATTCGTGTGTGAAAGCGCCAGGTAGTAACGTGTTTCAGTGAGGAAAAGTGCTCAATCATACTCTCTAAGAAACCCACCGGAAAAGTGAAAGGATCGCCACCAGAAAATATGAGTTCTCTAACTTCGGTGTGTTGAGTCAGATACTGCCGCATGGCAGTAAACGCCACTGGCCGAACTTTGCCGACAACTTCTTTGCGAAAGCAAAATCGACAGTGAACTAAACAGTATGAGGTAAGGAGGAGCAGTACTCTGTCAGGATAGCGATGAATGAGACCGGGCACGACTTCACGGGCCGCGTCACCAATTGGGTCTAGTACTTCGTACGGCTGGATCGTCATTTCTGCTTCGCTGGGTACGACTATTTTTCGCAATGGATCGTTTATATCAGTCCAGTTGATCAGATCTGCATAGGCAGTCGGAATACGCAGGCTAAGGGAAACTTCTGGTAGTGTCCGAAGGTACGTCAGTGCACATTGTTCCAGACTCAATTTTTTACTGAGTAAGTAGTGTTCCAACTCTGCAACTGATCTCATACGTTTTAGAGGATGATGCTCTCAGGTTCCGCCACTAGTCCGTGAGGTAGACAGTAGATATCGCGATTTATCTCGTCAGTGCCAACGAGCTCACCTTCACCACGGATGACTGCTTCGAGTGGTTTACAGGCAAAGCAACCGTCGCCTTGAGCGCATTTATACAGCTCAAGCTTACGAGCGAGCTTTATCTGTTTGGCAACAGCTAGCACTCGCTCCTCGGCTTGATCTAATGCAGGCACTGTCATTTCTGTAAGGTCATTATCACGTTCTAGGTACCAGTAGCACGCTTTGTGAACTGGCCATTTTTGACAGTTGGCAACTAATAAGTGGTAGATGGGTAGCTGCAGCGACTGTCCATCTTCTTCGCCTTTGCCAGTCTTAAAGTCGATAATGCTGACACTCTCTAGATC
>JALYRS010000049.1 GCA_030855135.1 bacterium
TCCCTAACAGCAGTTACCGCTTCTGCATCACTAGATGAAAATACCAGCTGCAAGCCATTACGTTGAGCGGTGATCTCTAATGGTATAGGAGTAACAACTTCACTGGACGATGCAGACAGTCGTAACTCTGGTAATATGCCATGAGCTAAAGTCGCTGATACTAGGTGTAAGAATTTTCTTCGAGTTATAGCAGGATCAAACTCTTCAGCTGGCTGAGAATATACTTCAGAATTTTTTTTCATATCAATTTTCGTAAACGCAGATACATCGAAACAAGGAAATTTGGAGAGTCAACAGATAGGGAGATAATCAAAACAAAACGTTGGTAACTTACCTTAACAGCATATTCTTGCTATGAAAACCCCATATTTTTAGTCTCCAGCATGTACAATGAGGTATGCTGCTAAATAGATTTGGGAAAGGAGTTTGGGTCAATCTCTGCATTATTCTGGGACTCATCTTGTTTGGGGTAATTACCCACCTAATTACACGTACTTTACCAGATCCCAACCTAGCACAGTATCAACGCGATACCATTGAAAGGGCCAAAGTACTAGAGGTTCTCTCACAGGAAGAGGCTATCTATGGTGAAAATCCCAGCATAAATCAAACCCTCAAAATTGAGTTCACTACCGGAGCTGAAAAAGGCAAAATCCTCGATAGCATTGTTAATCAAACAAATGCCTACAGCTCGGTCATAGCAGAGCCCGGTGACGTCGTCGTCGTAGGTACTCTGACAGATGAATCAGGCAGCTACTACTATATTATTGACCACTTTCGTTTACAGCCAGTTTTTTGGTTACTCGCTTTATTACTGCTCTTAATTATCCTGGTGCTCAAAAAACATACGTTACCAGTAGTGGTAGCCATGGCTATTTCTTTTTATGTGGTACTGCAGTTTATCGTACCCTTCATTTCTAGAGGCTATGATCCTGTAGTAATCAGCTTCATCGGTCTTGGCATTATTATTCCTTCATCTTTTTATATGGTCCACGGCTTTCAGCGCAAAACGACTATGGCAATTTTGGGCACTATACTTACGCTTGGATGTACCAGCATCCTTGCATGGATAACAATTCATGCGGCCAAGCTAACAGGAATTATGCGTGACGACGTCTTTACTCTCTTTGCCAACCAGGCAAATACTTTCTCACTCCAAGGTCTGCTAATGGCAGGTATTCTGCTTAGTATCTTGGGGATCCTGGATGATGTCACCATCACGCAAGCTTCTATCGTAACTGAGTTATCCAAACAACCTAAACGATCAAAGCCTCAGTTGTTTTCCCAGGCAATGAATGTCGGCCGCGATCATATTGCATCTGCCGTAAACACACTCATTCTGGTCTATGCGGGCGCGGCGCTCCCCACCTTGATCTTACTAAATAAATTTCCTAGACCTTTTTTGATCACTATAAATGATGAGGCAATCATCTTAGAGGTGGTCCTGGCTCTGCTCGGTACTATTGCCTTGGTGATAGCCATTCCTATTACGACAGCCCTCTGCGTCTATGCTGATACTATTCATGGATTAAAAAAACACAGATGATACCAATCCTGCTTATCACCGGTTTCTTGGGCACCGGTAAAACTACCTTTATCAACTGGTTACTAAAAGAAAATCCTCATAAAAAGATCTCCATCATCCTCAATGAATTTGGAGATACAAAACTAGAAAGCCATTTTATCGACCAGCCGGCGGAAGGGGTATTTGAGCTAGCTAACGGCTGTATGTGCTGTGTGGCAAAAAGTGATATTCCTCGAGTGATACGCTATATTTTGCAACGCGCACCCCAAACTGAGTACATCTTGATAGAGGCCTCCGGCTTGTCAGATCCCGATCCAGTACGTGACGCATTGCAGTCACCACCAATTAGCCTAAGTTGCCATCTAGATAGTACAATCTGTATGGTCGATACTGTTACTTTTGAGGTCGATCGGCTGCAACATCCGCTCATTACGTCGCAAATTGCTGACTCAGATTTAGTGGTGCTAAATAAACTTGAAGAAGCGGGCGCTGAGAAAACGGCAGCTGTGCTCAGTATTCTTCAACGGAATATGCCTGACAGTCGGATCATCCCTTTTAACACTCAGCTATCGGCAGAAGTATTTTTAACAGCCATTCCCTCAGCTACAACTTCTACTAAAGCTATGACTGAGGCGCACTCACACTTAGCATACTCAAGCTACATTTTTTCTGCCTCACAGCCGCTCGATTATCATCAGTTACTGCTTTTTTTACAGCAGCTGCCAAAAGAAATTATACGAGTTAAAGGCATTGTAAACTGCAAATTTGGAACTGATGAAGTTATGGTAAAAGTACAAAAGGTGGGATCTAGAGTCTCCCTCGATGAGTACAAAGGTGTTTTTGATGAGAACAACCACGGCACACTGCTCTTTATCGGAACAGCGTTGAGTGAGGAGTTACTGAGTACCAAGTTACAAAAAATGTCTGTGGGGAGCTGAAAGCTCAACTCCCCTGTTGCCTATGGAATGATCCCACTTTGAAATAGTAGGTACCCTAAGCTAACTAAGAACGACCACAAAAAGCAAATCACCACCATAACCACTGCATTGCCATGCAGTTGGTAGAGCGGATAATAATGCTTTTTCAGGCACTTATCGATGTAGTCTTTATCGATAATGACCCCGACATGAGTATCCTGAATATGGTTGATTGCCTTCACCAATGGGATGCCCAGTCGTATGTGTAGCAGTGTGCTAATGGCAGCAGTCATAAACACTGTCGGCACCAGTGAGAGTAAGACGGCAAAACAAAGGATCTGAGCGCCAACGCTCATGGTTTGTTACTCCTGTTTTTACTCAATTAGCCGTAGCGGGGGTATTATATCTTATCGGATGCTTTTTTTCAGTTCATCGAGATTTTCACCAGTTTTCGCCGAGATAAAAAGGTGTTTTCTGTCACTAAATTTTTCGCTAAGCTTTTTTCGATCTGCTGGTGATAATCGATCTGCTTTATTAAAAACCAGCACTGGTAACTCCGTCACACCAAGCTCTTGTAAAATACTCTCCACTACTTCAAATTTACTCTCCATAAATTGATCAGCTGCATCAATTACATGAAGGAGTATTTGAGCCTCCAGAGAAACAAGTAAACTGGTACGGAAAGCTTCGATAAGCTGTGGTGGTAAATCATCAATAAAGCCGATGGTGTCAGAGATCAGTAGACTTGACTGATGCTCTTCCATTTTTAACTTACCCACCACGCTATCGAGCGTAGTGAAGAGTGAGCTATTTGTTTCTCGATCTTTACCTGTTAACGCATTAAATAATGTAGTTTTTCCTGAGCTGGTATAGCCAACTAATGCTACAGTTGCGGTCTGTTGGTCTTTGCGCTTATGTATTTGACGTAACTGGACCTGACTTAGCTCTGCTAGCTCTTTTTGGATTTGTTGCTTTATGCGCTTAATTTTACGTCGCTCAATTTCACTATTAGACTCACCTAACCCACGGGTGCCAACACCGGCACTTTGCCGCGAAAGAACAGTACCACCTAAGCCGTAAATACGTGGACCTAAATGCTGAATTCTTGCCAACTCAATTTGTAACTTCGCTTCAGTAGTTCGAGCGTGCAGCTCAAAAATGTTTAGGATCAGATCAACTCGGTCCCAAACTTTGATACGAGGGTTGAACTCCCACAACATCTGTTCTAAACGAAAAATCTGACTCGACTTGGCTACATTATTTAGAATAACCACGTCGATATCCTGGTGTGCTACTACCTCTTTCAACCACTCTACTTTACCTCCACCAATATAGGTACTTGGATGAGGTTGAAAACGGTGCTGAGCAGCTTTCTCAATCACTTCCCCACCTAACGTCATAACTAGCTGCTCAAGTTCTTTGAGGTTCTTGGCTGCAATTTCTGGATCTGTATGACTTCGGTGAGGGTTAATGACCTGAAGCAATACACAGCGTAATTTTGGTGTGGTAGCCATACCAGTATGATACTGCAAAAGACACTAATGTGTTTGGGAATTATCATTTATACTGGTAAAGTACTATGCCGAAAGTTCTCTCACCCTGGATTCACCAGCTTAATCGAAAACGACCTATTGTCACGATCAATGAGGATATGAGTAGTGATGTGGCGATAATCGGCGCAGGCATTGCTGGTATAAGTACCGCCTACTTTACTTTAAAAAACACAGACAAAAAAGTTATCTTAATTGAAGCGGATCGTGTGGCTCATGGTGCCACAGGACATAATGCTGGGCAGATCGTCAGTTATTTCGAACGACAGGTTTCTGAATTGGCAAAAGAGTTTGGTTTGGCCATGGCAGCTGAGGCGCAACAAGCTATCGATAGTACCTGGCTTCTGATTGACCAGATATATGAGGATACGCAAATCACCACACCATACTCATCATTTATTGGATATGCTGGCTGCCAGGACTTTGCGGAAATTTTAATTCATCTAGAAAACATCGAGTATGCTAAAAAAGCTAATCTAACAGTAGAACCAATGCTAATTGCGGCCGAGAGTGCCATTTTAAACGAAATTCCCGAGAAGTATAAAGAGCACTACACGCTCTCGCCTCACCAAGAAATCCTTAAGCTCTTAGAGACGCGTGATCCGAGTTATATCGCGGTGTTGGCGGCCAAGAAAGGCTGCATGAACAGCGCACTTTTTTGTGAAGATTTATTGTCACACATAACGAGCGCCTATGCAGAGCGTTTTCACTTGATCGAGCAAAGTCCAGTCAGTGAAGTAGTTTTAGAACAGAATATTGGACAGTTACTGATACGGGACAAAGTGGTATCCGCCGACAAAGTCGTCCTCTGTACTAATGGTTTCGAAAAATTTACGATCACTAATCAGGCCGGTGCGGATATTGACAAACATTTTCACCACCTCGTAAAAGGCACTGTTGGTTACATGGCCGCATACTTTGAAGAGCAGGAACGGGATCCTATCGCCATCAGTTACTTGCCCTGTGCTTCGGAAGCCTGTGATGAAGAATTTAGCAACAATCCCTACTTTTACTTGACTCGACGGAATTTTGTACTCGAATCTAATCAGCCGCTAAGCCTTATCTGCATTGGCGGACCTGAATCGAAAATGGATGATACTAACAACTACTCAAAAGAGCATCCATACCCCGATGAAGCCCAAGCTATGATATCGGCCTTTCTCCATAAGACCTTTGAACACGCACCCAGTATTGAACCTGACTATCAATGGCACGGACTAATGGGCTATACCCCAAACGGAGTTCGATGTATCGGCCCAGAGCCACTCAACCCAGTACTGCTGTATAATTTAGGCTGTAATGGAATTGGTATATTGCCATCGATCTATGGCGGTAAGAAGATTTCCCAGTTTCTCAATGGCGAAAAACTTAAAAAAGCTATCTTTGACCCACAAGATTTTACAGCAGATTCTTCACGAAGCATCAGCCTAAGTCAACAAATTACAAAGCTCTTTACCGCCTGAAATAATATGTTACGCTAGTGATATGACCAAATCCACTTCTAATACTCAAGCTCAAGACACCGGCATGATGCTGGCACTTACCTATAAAATACTGTTCTTAAGTACTGCCGTCACCATTTACTTAGCAAATATGCTTAGCCCTGGCTCTGTGGTACTCGGCACCATGAGTCTAACTCCGTTATGGGCAGTGGTGTTAAGTAGTGGAGTTGTCAGCTTGATCGCGACCCTAGTCTTACCATTCTTAAACCGCTTCGAGCGACAAAGAGACAATGAGTTAAGCCCTGCTGAAATGATGGCCTTCTACTTTGCTATTAATTTTGTAAGTTTGTGGCTGATTACTAGAGCCTCGGATGTATTTGGCTTAGGCCTCTCGTCATGGCTAGTCACATTAGTTCTGGCATTGATCGTCAACCTGATTCAGGGAGTTGCTATGGTAGCTACGCTTAAGCTCCGTCAGCGTGTATCGCTTTAGCTGAAGCTAAGAGAGAGTTGATCTCACCAATTAGTTGTGGACCCCGATAAATCATACCCGTAATCAGCTGCACCATGTCTGCTCCCAATGCGAGCTTAACTTGAGCATCTTCCGGACTAAATATCCCACCCGTGCCAATTATAGTAAATCTGGTGTCAAAGTGCTGCTTCGTGAGGGCAATTAAGCTGTTGGAACGGTGCCAGGTTGGTTTGCCACTTAAGTTTCCTGGTTTGTTCCGCCAAGTCATTCGATCTGCTTCAGTGATGTCTGGATTCTCCTTATCTTTAGTCAAGTTGCCAAAGACTACGCCCTGAACCGAGTGGTTCTCGGCACATCTAAGTAGCTTGAGTGAGTCCTCATCACTAAGGTCGATGGGCATCTTTAGATATACAGGTCGAGAAATATGAACTGCATCAAGTGCTATCAGTAGCATTTTTAGTCTGTCCTGGGTAGTGAATGGTTGACCACCTTTTGTATTGGGACAACTAATATTCAGTTCATAGTAGGCATGTTTCACTTTAGATGCTTCAAATAACGAGAAGGTACTTATAATATCCTCAATCTGGGCAGCAAGTGATTTAAAAGCACGATTAGTACTACCAACGCTAATGCCGACTGGAATAGCAAATTTTTTACTCCCCAATTTATCTATCACCGACTCAGAACCCTTACTTTTGAAGCCTTTATTTATTAAAAGTGAACGAGAATTAGGTAATCTGCTGAGTCTGGGTAAGGGATTTCCCTCATACTCATTAAGTGTCACAGTTCCCACCGTCATGAAGCCAAATCCCACGGCTGGCAAAATGCTGGTCAAATCAGCATCATAGTCAAAACCCGCAGCCAAACCGACCGGATTCGGGAAAGTGATACCATCTATTTTTTTCTTGAGCATTGGTGCACCAAAGTAAAAAAGTTGCTTAGTTATAGAT
>JALYRS010000050.1:0-4424 GCA_030855135.1 bacterium
GTAGTACTACGCTACTTCCTTGAGCCATACCTGGTGAAACTTTTTTACCCACTATAAAAGCTTGACTATACTTTTTGGTGGATGGGAGCGTTCTGTCTGATAGTATGGGTGAGTTTGAACTTAATTCTTCAAGATACAGTACTTCACAGCCCTGAGAGGACAGCTGCCAGTGGGCTATGATATGAGACATAAAATGTCGTTTGAGTTGCTGTGTCTGGGTAGCTATAGTTTGTAACTGCTTCTCTGTTATCAACCATTGTCGTTTTTCTGGCGCATTCAGTACCTCTTGTGTACGAATATCTACTGCAAAAGACTGTACGGGCGATGTACTTCCAGTCTTTATAGTATCTATTTGGATTGTTTTTTTTGATCCGTCTTTGATGGCCATACTGTAGGCAGTCGCTGTCAGAGCACCTCTGCCACTGGCCATAAAAATAAAGCTCTGACTATAGAGAGCTTCGTCTAAGTTTTCTCGTAGCTGATAGAAAGTATTCACCGAATTCGCCCAGAGTTCCAGCATAGTATCAATTGCCTCAATTGGTGAATCTAGCACTGGCAATGTTGGTTTACCTGCTTCAAGCTGAGCTCGAATGACTGGACTCTCCAGTACCACCAGACCCTCTGCTCGACCTTGGTGTAGATACCAATACGTAAAGTCTTCAACGACCTTTGGTGGTAGTTGAAGCTGAGAGAACATTTTCCGTAGACGTTTGAAGTTTTGCGGATCTTCAGGTTGTTCCAATACCGTATGAAGCTTCTCTTGCACACCGTTGGTAAGTACGATCTCTTTGAGTAAGGATACTGGTACCACTAATCCTGGTGAAACAGAGATGCCTTCTTGAGTAAAAGTGCCTAATTGTTGAGCAACCGTTCCTACTTCTTGAATCGACAAGAAACCACAATCAGCTAATGGCAGACAGGCAGGTTGTTGCACTGTTTTATCCTAGCCTAGTTTTGACTCTTCTAGCAAGGGTAATACTTATTTTTTCAACTCAGCTTTAAACCAATCCACCCAGGGGTTTGGTGTGGGATTCTGATTATGCAGTAAAGCAAGGTAGTAGCTAGCGTAGGTACTGAGTAACAACAGCTCAAATACTTGCTCTAAGGTGGTGGCGCCAGTAAGCGTATGTTTGATGAATTGAATATCGTTTTGCTCTATCACTGACTCTGTTAAAGTCATGCGTTTCTGATTACTTAGAAGATAAAGATCAGAATGCAGAGTGAAAAATAATAAATTACTTTTATTTGATTCAGGGAATTGTAGCCCTTCCATCAGGTGATGGTTTAATTCAGGTACTACACGGTACTCAGCAAATGTCTTGGCGTTCTCATTTAGTTGGTTGGCAAAGACATGCCCTACTCCCTCAAGGTGCTCAGCTACTGTGATCACCGGAATATGAGTTAGTAACTGAAAGGCCAATACTTTCGCTGCATTTGTTTCCTGCGGCACAATGATGCTGTAGAGTAGCTGGGTTTCTGCAATTGTTTGCATAACAGCCTCGTACTCTGACTGAGTTACTTTTAGCAGACCGGCTTTGGCAAATAAGGCAATTTGACCAAAGATGGAGTAGCCAAGTGCCATCCTGGGTGAGTTGCAAGGATTAAAGGTTGGCTCAAAAACAAGCGCTGGATAGTTATTATCAGCTAACCATGTTGCTAACTTCCCCCCAGAAGTGATACCCGTAATTTTGGCGCCTTTGTTTTGGGCATCGATCACTGCAGCCAAGGTCTCTTCTGTACTGCCTGAGTAACTAGAGGCAATCACAAGAGTGTTTTGATTAACAAATGAGGGGACTTCATAATCGGGGGCGATTACTACAGGCAGTGATAGCTCGTCTTTGAAGGCTGTTTGAATAACATGAGTTCCTAGGATTGAGCCGCCCATGCCAGCCACAACGACGTTTTGGATATCTTTATAGCTAGGATCAAACTCCAGCTTTTGGGCTAGTTCCCAGATTTGCTGTACTTGACTCCCTAACTGCTCGATTGAGAGCAGCGCGTGATCCTTATCAAGCTCTTGCAGTGCTTGGCGGTCATCTAAAAATGGTGTGGTCATGTGTGGTTCTTTCTACTACTTACTTGATAACAGCGTGATGTTCAACATTTTTGGTAATGGTTTGTGCAGGAAACACTGTACTGTGACTACCAATACAAATACCTGGCATCGTGTTGACCCTGATGCCTAGCTTTGCTTTGGGGCCAATCATTACACCCTGACCTGGTCGCTGAGTGTCTACTCTTTCGCCTTTAACCTCAACTTTTACTGTGGCGCGATCTAGTCGTTTATTGGCGGTAATCAGGCCGGCACCGATCTGCACATCGCGGCCAATGATGGAGTCGCCCAGATAACTATAATGCAGCGTCGTGTTCTCCATTACGATTGAGCGAGCTACTTCGGAGTACGCACCAATCTTGGCACCTGACTCGATGCTGCTATGACGAATTAATGAAAAATCGCCAATAAAAACATCTTGGCCAATGTAACAGGGTCCGATGATTTTACAACTGTCACCTATTATTACACCATCTGCAAGATACACGGGGCCTTTTAACTCATCGATGATACTAGTAACAGCAACTTTAGCGTTGTCTGCCCGGTATGACTTCAGCTGCGAAAAAAAGAGTTCTTGAACATCAAATAAATGCCAAGGATACTTGTAGCTGGGCAGCGTGGCGTCACTGTAGCTGATTGCCACCGGTGTTTTTTCCATCAACGTATTAAGGGCAGTTTCAAAGTTGTACTCCGCCCCAGCAAGCCCCGTTAAAATCTCTAGAAAGTCTTGATTGAGCACGTACAAGCCGCTAACTTTATACTCAGAGGGTGCGGCCTCGGGAGCTGGCTTCTCTACTATGCCTACCGCCAAGTCATTCTCAATCTCTAAGATGCCATAGAGCTCGGGTTTGTCAGTTTTTTGTGCCAAGACGCAACAGGTATCTGTCTTCTCCACCATTTGGGTAAGGAGCGCACCCGCCTCGGTAGTATTAGGAAAGCAGACCGCAAAAAATGCTGGCAGCTTCGCTTTAGCGGCTAGCACAGCATCTCCCATACCCTTGGCTTCAGGCTGCTCTATAAAAGTAATATCAACCTCAGGAAACTCAGTCGTTATCCGCGATTTGAGGTTGGAGTCACTGTCTGCAGTATCTGCTGAGTTCAGTACTACTACTAAATTCGTAAAGCCCTTGTTTACTAAGCCTGTGATGGTATGAGAAATAATACTCCGCCCATGTAGCGTTAAGCCAGTTTTATGATTGCCGGTGTTGAACGGAAAAAATCGTGAGCTCGAGCCACCCGCTAGTATAAGGACAGTCAATTTAGTATTCATTAAGCTCTAATCATTGCTAAGACTTCGTCGCGTTTTTCGGCCATTAAGGCTTCACTTGTTGCTTCTAAGTTTAGTCGAATCAGAGGTTCAGTGTTAGAGCCACGTACGTTGAAGCGCCATTCTGGATACTCAATCGTGACACCGTCAACATTGAGGATATTCTCTGCTGAAGGACCGTAGTGGTCTTGAATTTTTTGAATAGTAGCTTTAACATCAGGCACTTTACTGTTAATTTCACTAGATATAAAGTACTTTTGGTGATAGCCATCAACGATCTGGACCATGGTTTTATCAGAGTGTGATAGCAGATCCATGACGTAGAGCATCGGGGCAATTCCTGAGTCACAACCATAAAACGCATCAAAGTAGTAGTGACCTGTTACTTCACCACCAAAGATAGAGTTTTCGTCATTCATTCTCTTTTTGATAAAGGCGTGACCAACTTTGTTATAGAGCGCTCTGCCACCCAACTCTTCAATAGTGTCTTTGACTGCTAAAGATGCGCGCACATCATACACAATTGTGGCGCCAGGAGTTTTTTCTAAAAAGTAACGAGACAAGATAGCGGTTAAGAAGTCGCCAGAGACAAATCTGCCCTGACTATCGATACAGAAAAAACGATCACCATCTGGATCAAAAGCAAAACCTAGATCAAAGCCTTCATCTTTAACCCGTTGTTGGAGCTCTCGGCGATTCTCTTCTTGAAGTGGGTCTCCGCCGTGATTAGGAAAAGTACCATCAGTCTCAAAGTACATTTCTGTCATCTGTACTTGGGGAATGTGTTTCATCAGAGCTTGTAAAGAAGGGCCGACCATGCCATTAGCAGTGTCAGCAATTACTTTCATTGGTTTAAGCTGCTTTACATCAACTAATGAGAGCATCTTCTCGATAAAGCCATCCATAATACTCCACTCTTCTACAGTTCCCGGAGTGGAAGCGATCGGTGGAAAGTCATCTGTTTCAACGGCTGCTCTAATCTCTTGAATACCCTCATCACCAGATAGCAAATAGGGAATTTGGCGAACCATCTTAAAGCCGTTGTACTCTTTTGGATTGTGACTCGCAGTCACCATAATTCCTGGGAGTTTTTTTTCTGCACAA
>JALYRS010000050.1:4434-6850 GCA_030855135.1 bacterium
TCATGATGCCGGGGAGCTGCTTAGTGGCACAGGCGTAGTAATACATGTCAGTGGAGACCATGCCAATATTAATCACATTAACGCCGACACTAGTGAGGCCTTGTATTACTCGCTCGACGAGTGCTGGGCTTGATGTTCGACCATCTCGACCCACTACCACAGTTTTTGGCTGTAGCACTTTTACAAATGCTTTTCCGACACCTTCTGCGATATCGTCAGTTAGTTGCTGACCGTATACGCCTCTAATATCGTAAGCCTTAAAAATTGAAGCATCAACTTGCATGTCGTCGCTTTCTGGCAGGCATGAATGTTCTGTTGCCGCACAGTTTGATCCTACAAGGCAAGGATTAAAAGATCAAGTTCTGCTTCGAGTGTCAGGAGGCTGGTTGAGGTCTTTTGCTTGAAATCTATTTCGTAGAGTCGTCGATGAGTTATTAAGAGTTGATCGAGCGTGAAGCTCTTGGCTTGACGCTGAAGTTTTGCCACTACGAAAGGTGCTGCTTTGGGTGGTGGACCTGCTTTACTTTGTATCAGGAGACGGAGCTGTCGTGCCAACATGGTAAGACAGAGCTCTGGCGCGTCATTAGCTAGTATCTGATGAAGTAGTGAGAGTTGTTGCTTCTTAGTGTTTGGTTGGGGTGATAAGTTATCTAACCAGACAAATAACTGGTTGGAAATCTTGAATTCTTGAGGTTTAACGCCAGGGAGCTTTTTTAAAGTTGTGGCGGTGACTGTTTTCTTTTCCCAGAGTATCAGCTCAGCAGTGCTACTACTGAGGTACTCCATCAATTCTTGTTTTCGTTTCGATTGGGGTCCTGACAAGATATTTTCCACCACTACCACACGGTCGTCACCAAACAAACTATCACTGCCAATTACTATTTCTAGTAATGCTTTGGTAGTTGTGAGCCCATCAATCCGCTCTACTCGTTTACCCTGAAGGCGAGCTGAGTCAAGTAAGCGGTTAAGCTCTTTACGTGAAGCTGGTTCGTTATCTCCGTGAAGTAAGATCATGAGGTGGTGATGCCATGGCGCTGTAACCATTGGCGATGATAAGTATACTGGGGATCAAACTTTGCCACTATAGCCCAAAACGCCCGGGAGTGATTCATCTGGTGACGATGGGCTATCTCATGAATTATGACGTAATCAATAATAGCCGGCTCATAATGGACTAAGCGCCAGTTAAAACTTAAAGTGCCCGTACTACTGCAACTGCCCCAACGAGTTTTTTGTTGTTTAAAACTTAAGCGAGTGAAAGTAGCGGACATGTCTTCGGCCAACTTATTAACGCGGGTAGTGATATAGGTTTCAGCGGTGCCCTTGAGGAATCTCTCAAGAGCAATGGTGGGATTGGTTTTGCTGCTGGGACTGGCTGGATTAACCAGTATCTCGCTTCCCAACACTCTCACACCTACCGGTAAGCCAGGTTGATACGTGGTGTTGATTTGATATGTTTTGCCAAAGATGGTGACTGAGGTCTCAGTTATAACTTCATGTTTGGTTTTCTTAATTTTAGCTTTTACCTGCTCAATCCAGGCTTCGTGCTGAGTCACAAACTGTTCTATTACCCTGCTAGATTGCCTGGGGGGTGTGGTCACAATCACCTCCCCGTTTGAAGTGACAGAGATCTTCAGAGAACGTGAGCGCTGACTAACTCGATGGGTAAAGGGAATCATGAGCCATTATTCAAGCACAAAGCAGTGTTTTAGGTAAGTCTGAAGTTAACTTTTGCGTTACAATACCACCGTGCGCCAGAGTGCTGAAATTGGTAGACAGGCACGGCTTAGAACCGTGTGTCGCAAGGCGTAAGGGTTCGAGTCCCTTCTCTGGCACAAATATTAAAAAAAGGGCCGCTGTGAAGCGGCCCGGTTGTTAGAAGTCGTTATACCAGTGGTAAGCCAGTATACAGACTGATCATAATGTGACCGATCAGTACTGCGCAGAGCAGTATGATCAGTGGCCACACAAAGATGCCAACGCTTACATGATGGTCATCATCATGTAAGTTATCACTGTTTGTGTCCTCGTTGTGCGTGACAAGCACTTGCCTGTCCTCCAAGGCGATCAGGATGAACAGACTGACCAGCATAGAGAGTGTGATGAATGCCAGGCGAGAGATACTCACAACAAAAAAGTATGCGGCAGGCTGAGCACGTAGTTGCTCAATACTCTCCCAGAGGCCGAAAACTTGGCCAATCTGAGCCAACGTAAATGGCACGATAATGAAGCCCATAATCAGCTTCACCACCACTATCGACCTGGTTGGAGTTGAGTGCAGTGTCAATCTCAACTTGCCTACTCCTATATAATTTAAAGGACAACAATAGTATAGCAAAATTTACTCACTAAGTGCTTTTAGATACAAAAAACCCCTGCATTTGCAGAGGTAAATTGAACCTGCTTAGAACATATC
>JALYRS010000084.1 GCA_030855135.1 bacterium
GATCCCAATCGCACTCGATTTTCTTAAAAAGAAGTAGAAGTTTACTGCTGAGGTTGCGTTTGAGCCCGCTTGTATGGTCTAGCAAATAAAATATGGCTTAAAATAAGGCCTTGTGGATAAGGTTATTGCGGTTGTGGCCGCCAATCTTTAACCTGAATAAAGTCGGTTTATTAATTAAGTATTAAGTTGAATGAAACAAACAGTATCATTCAAGAAGCTCCGCGAGACACGATCAAAGCTTCTCTTGATTGCAATAGTGCTGTTTGGAAGCGTGGTAAGCTTTCAGGCAGTTAATAATTTACAAGCAGATGGTCCTATAAATGTTTGGTGGCCAACTAACGGCGCACAGGTAAGCAATACACAAGCATTTAAGGCTAAAGTTCAGGATAAAGAGGTGAGTGATTATAAAATGACATGGTCTGTCGACGGGGGTCAGCAGAACGCCATGTATGATTCATCGGTGGATTATCCGCACAAGGAAGCCATGGTGAATCTAGATAATTGGACATGGAAGGGAGCTGGACCTTACAAGATAACCTTCAAAGCAGTTGGTAAGGACGGTAAAGATCTTGGAGAAACAACTATCGAGATCAACACCACTGTCTCAGCTCAGGGTCCGGTAGATGTTGAAACTCCAGTAAATATTGTTACTGAGACTTCAAATACCGATTCATCAAACAATCAATCTAATCAGTCGGTTACTGACGTGGTTAAGAGCGTTGTCAGTAAATCACTTGGCATTGGATCTGCGTCAGCAGAAGCTGTCGCTCCAAAAGTGAGTGCTGCATTTCCTACATCAAATGCTGATGTATATGGTATTAATACTTTTAAGGCTCGTCTTGATGGGACTGCGCCGGATAAGTACACCATGTATTGGCAAGTTGATGGTGGTGTTAACAATGCAATGAGTACCGTTGGTGATTACAAAGAGGCTTCTGTAGATACAACGTATTGGCAGTGGAGAAGTAACAAACAATACACGATTACGTTTGTTGCAAAAGATTCTTCAGGTAAAGAATTATCAAAAGTAGATGTGCCGATCACGGTTGGAAAGGGGACTCAGACAACTTCAAGTCCCACACCTAATCCCACACCTAATCCGACACCAAGCGTAACAGCAGCCCCAAAAGTTGAAATAACGCCGGTGAAACTTTCGCCTTCACCAACACCTGTAGCTCAAACCCAGGCACAGCCAGCTCAGTCAAATCAAACAAATAGCGGCAATCCATTTTCTGGCCAGAAGTTGTACGTGAATGGAAACAACGATGCAGCGCGAACAGTCCGTGAATGGAGCAGCTCTCGTCCTGCAGATGCAGAGCAGATGAAAAAGGTTGCTTCAGCGCCTGAAGTGACTTGGCTCGGCGGATGGTACGGAGATATCGGTAAAGCAGTCTCAGATAAAATGAGTGAAGTGAAAGCCCAAGGAGCAATGCCCGTCTTTGTAGCTTACAATATTCCACAGCGAGATTGCGGTCAGTACTCAGCTGGAGGAGTAGGCAGCGCTGATGAGTATCGAAATTGGATTAGAAGTATTGCAAATTCAATTGGCAGTGACAAAGCTGTAGTAATCATGGAACCGGATGCACTGACACTTACAGACTGTTTAGGCAGCCGTGTTTCAGAGCGGTATCAGCTTATGAAAGATGCAATTGGAATTTTGAAATCAAAACCAAATATCGCAGTATATCTTGATGCCGGACACTCAAGCTGGATCGCTGCAGATGAAATGGCAAACCGTCTTCGAAATGCCGGAGTGGAACAGGCAAATGGTTTCTCTCTCAATACTTCAAACTTCTTCACCACAGCAGATAATATCGCCTACGGTGAAAAAGTCTCAGGCAAGATTGGCGGCAAACACTTCTTGGTTGATACCGGACGAAATGGCAGCGGGCCAACGTCAGACCATCAGTGGTGTAATCCTTCAGGCCGCACGCTTGGGGCAAAGCCTACAGGTAACACTGGTCACTCGCTTGTTGACGCCTTCCTTTGGGTGAAGGGTCCAGGTGGATCAGATGGAAACTGTAATGGGGCACCTTCAGCCGGAGTCTGGTGGCCGGAGTATGCGCTTGAGATGGCTCGACGCTCATACTAAAAAAGGACCAGTACGTAGTTCGTAACACGTAAAATGTAACAAGCCAAAAAAGCCCCCATTCCGGGGCTTTTTTGTTGTAAGGTTCTCCTCTTCAGATGAAGAGGAGTGGCCGTAGGC
>JALYRS010000012.1 GCA_030855135.1 bacterium
GGCAGTTTTAACTGAGTGCATGCTTGGACAGCTAGTTCTGGATGCTTTGCCAGCGCCAAGCGATTGACGTACAGATAATAGCCTGCTTTAGCATCATCTGCTGACCGCGGCTGCTTGCCCGTCTTAGATATGATGGAAACTGGGGGAAAAATGATCCGTGATTCTCGACGATAGAACTTGGTAATTCGGTCGGCTGTTTCTTGTGAGTTGGCGATAAAGTAATCAACTTCTTGAGCTACCTTGACATCGATGACTCGCATGTAGTGATTTATCAGACCACCCACCACTCGTAGGACTGGATTCTTCTTCCAGTCAGTCAGCGTGGTATATCCGTACAATGCTCGAGGTGGTGTGTGACAGTAACAGAGATGAACAGCTCGAGGTCCTCGCTTGATAGCTTTGGCCATGTAGGCATTTGACGAAGAAATAACTACGTCATACTCTGATAAATCAAGTTCAGCAAAAGCTCGAGCGGCGAAAACTCTCATCGGGGAGTAGAGTTTTTTGTAAAAAGGTAACTTTGCAATCCAGGTCGTGCGAATATCCCATGCGGCGAAATTTTGCCAGTGGATGCCCATCGCCTCTGGATCAGTAAATGCTACATACACGGGGGCTTCAGGATAGAGATCATGCAGTGCTTCCAGTACCCGCTCCGCCCCGCCATACTCGCGTAAGTAATCATGAACTAAAGCAATTTTTTTCATAACAATGCATCCTGTACACCTAGCTCAAAGGCATCAGCCGGTAGTAAAGGAATTAACGATTTGAAATCAAGCTCTGTAAAGATCTCCGCTACCTTTTCTTTGTCGTAGCTGGAGACACGACAAGCTTCGAGATCAAGATCGAGTGGGGAGTCACACTTAATCGTGGCGAGTTGGCGGCTCATAAAAGCACTTTCTTTATCCGCCAGTAACTTATCGATTAACTTGGGCTTGAGCACTGTTCGCTGCAGCTCGGTCATTCCCTCTGGTTTTTCTATAGCCTGATATACCCCATCCAGCGTACCAAACTGTTGCATCAGGGTAGTGGCTGTTTTCTCCCCCACACCTGCCACGCCGGGAATATTGTCAGAGGCATCACCCATGAGTGCTTTGAGGTCTACGATCTGCTCCGGATACACGCCCATGCGCTTGTACACTGCTTCTCGATTGTATTCCTGGTCGGGCTGCTGCTTGCTTCGGCCGGGCAGCCAGACTTGAGTTGTTTCATTCACTAATTGAAAAGTATCCCGATCGCCGGTCACGATCATTGTTTTGAGACAGGGCTCTGACGGGTCTTCAGCCAAACTCAACTCTCTCACTTTGCAGCTGAGTGTGCCGATTAAGTCGTCTGCCTCATAACCTGCCACCTCAAAAATAGGAAAGTTCATGGCTTTAACAATCTCTTTAACAATCTCCACTTGTGGTCGTAAGTCCTCTGGCATCTTGGCACGGTTGGCTTTGTACTCGGCATAATCTGTGTGACGAAATGTGGGTGTGGGATGATCAAAAGCAACAGCGATATAGGTGGGACGAACTTGACGAAGTGAAGCCAAGATGTGGCGAGAGAAGCCAAAGACCGCATTTACCAGCTGACCTTTCTTGGTCGTCAGGCCTGGAAATGCGTGATATGCCCGGTAAATTAAAGCATGGCCATCGATAATGAGAAAGTATTCTGCTTCAGACATTAGGATAGTTTATCATGCACTTGAGGAGTTCGGGCTTCAGCATCGCTATCCTTGACCATGTAGTGGGTACTCTTCTTAATCGCTTGGATTTCTTTCTCCATACTTTCCAGACGCTCAAACAATCGACCCCAATAAAACTCTTCTTGAGAGCGGCTCATGGTACTGCTAATCAACGCAATTAATAGACCAAAGATCACCGCCCCAGTCATCTGCATCAGCACACCTAGTAATCTGCCCTCGGCCGTGATTGGAGTCACATCTCCATAACCAACAGTAGTCAGTGTCTGCACCGACCACCATAAACCATCGCCATACGTCTTTATCGTTGCATCAGGATGAGTTTGCTCAATTGGTACGACTGCAATGCCTAAAATTAAACAGGCTACAATAGAAGCTGCGAGCAGCTGGCGAAAGCGTCGTTGTTTTAAAAGTTTAGTTCTAATTTTTTGAATGCGGTGCACAAAATCATTATGCCACGAAGTGTAGAGCTATACTACTTTTGCTTTGGGCATGCCCATCAGCTTCTCAAACTCTTCTGTATCTACTGTCTCAACCTCTAGTAATCGTTCGGAAATGATCACCATCTGCTTGCCGTACTTCTTGAGTAAGGCGGTAGCTTGAGTTTGACCTTCATCAATGATCTTTCTCACTTCTTGATCCACTTTTTCCATTTGTTTATCAGAGATCTTAATTGGCTCACCCCAGGCTCTACTATAATTAGAGTTTTCGTATTGAGGATTATAATTAATTGGACCTAACTCACTCATGCCATAGTCCATCACCATTGCTCGAGCAATGCGCGTCGCCCGCTCGATATCTGAAGTAGCACCTGCTGTTAACTCTTTAAAGACAAGCTCTTCCGCGGTGCGGCCACCGAGTAAGACAGCAATTTCGTCAATGAGTTCGGATTTAGTGGTCTGAACTTTATCACGCTCAGGAGGAGTTAAGGTAAAACCAAGAGCCATACCGCGGGATACAATGGAGATTCTATGTACTCGATCCGCGTGCTTCGAGACATGGGCGATCACGGCATGACCAGCTTCATGATACGCAGTCATCCGACGCTCTAACTCACTCTGCATCCGCTTTTTACTGGGACCATACTTAACTTTTAAGGAAGCTTCTTCAATATCATCCATGGTGATCTCAGTGCGACTCTCACGAGCTAAAGAAATGGCAGCTTCGTTCAACATGTTTTCTAGATCTGCACCCGAAAAACCGATAGTTCGCTTAGCTACTCGCAACCAATCTAGCTGAGCAGAAACAGGTTTGTTTTTTGCGTGAATACTAAGAATATACTTTCGTTCTTCTAAATCAGGCAAATTAACAGTCACGCGACGGTCAAAGCGACCTGGACGCACTAAAGCTGGATCTAACATATCACCACGATTAGTAGCGGCCATCACGATCACATTATCATTTTGGGTAAAGCCATCCATCTCCACTAAAATTTGGTTCAATGTTTGCTCTCGCTCATCATGACCACCCATACTGCCGTGACCACGAACTCGTCCGATAGCATCAATTTCATCAATGAAGATAATCGCTGGAGCTAACTTCTTGGCGGTGGCAAATAAATCACGGACGCGTGAAGCACCTACACCGACGAGCATCTCCATAAACTCAGAGCCAGCAATCGACAAGAACTGGACGTTAGCCTCACCAGCCACCGCCCTAGCTAATAATGTTTTACCAGTACCAGCCGGCCCAACTAGTAAGACACCTTTGGGGGTGCGAGCGCCAACCTTTTTATATTTTTTAGGATCTTTCAGGAAATCAACAATCTCTTCTAGCTCTTGCTTAGCTTCGTTCATGCCACCGACATCAGTGAACTTGACATCTTGTTTGCCCTTAAGGAACACTTTTGCTTTGCTTCGTCCGATACCCATGATGCCATCTTGGCCACCTCGTGCTTGGCGGAAAATGAAGAGGAAAAAGACAATCATGACAATGATTGGCAAGAAGTTGATAGCCAACTGCCAGGCCATCTCACCCCAACTTAAGTTCTTCACTTCCACATCAACAGCGGTTAAATCAATGCCCGCAGCTTCTAAAATACTCAGGGCTTCTTGACCATCTTCTTTACGAGCGATTTTTTCGGAGCTGTCTTTATAGGTTGCAACTAGTTCGGAACCAGAAACAGCAATTCGCTCAACTTTTGATTCTCGGATATCGCGCACTAATTGAGAGACAGAAATTTGGTCATTACTACCACCTGTGAGCAGAGAAATTAAGAAAGGTAAGAAAAGCAAACCGAGAAAGACGTAAATCAGGCCGCGGTTAAAAAGTTGATTAAGGTTTAAACTAAAATCAAACTTACGCTCATTCTTTGGTGATTGAGGCGCAGTTGGACCTTTGGCGGTACGACTAGAGGTAGGTTTTGGTTTTGAAAGGGGTTCGGGTCGTTTTGATGCCATGTGAGCGTATATTCTATCATGAAATTGGGTCTGCCCAGTCATTTACCGAACAACTTCACCCGGTTCTGCCGAAACAGTAAGCGCAAATGGTTTGGGTTGATCTTCACCATCTGCCATGATCATCATGCCTTGACTGACTGCTTGACCCATCTTTCGCTCGGCTAAATTCACGACAAAGACATACAGATTGCCCACAAAGACTTCTGGTGCATACCACTGTTTGATGCCTGACAAAATAGTTTTTTCACCAATTTCAGGGCCTAGATCAACAGTAAACTGGAGTAGTTTATTACTCCACTCAGGGGCCTCGGCTGCTACGACTCGACCAACTCGAAGATCTAATTTTTCAAAATCTCCGTACTCGATGGTGTCTTTCATATCTATTCCTTTGATTCGCGTTACTTAATTTAATTGATTTTTTAAACCTAACATACGATAGATATCATGCATGGTGCCATCTGCCACAGTTGAGGCCTTTTTTGCTCCATCGGCTAAAACACTTTTTACTAACGATAAATCTTGAGTTAGTACTTGTCTCTTAACTCTAGCAGCCCCAAAAGTTCTGTCATGAGCTGCCACTAACTTTTCTTTGACCTCCACATCACCTACTGTACCGCCTCGGTAACGAGTTTTTAGCTCTGCAACTTCACCCGCATTATCATTGAGTAAGTCGTGGTACATGAACACTGGATTACCTTCGACTTTCCCTGGATCAGTAGCCTTCTTACGATCGGGATCAGTGTAGGAACTCATAATCTGCTTTTTGATAACAGACTCATCCTCAAAAATACCGATCGTGTTACCAAGAGATTTACTCATCTTCCGTGCCCCATCAGTGCCCACAATTTTGCCAGTAGTTTTGGAGATAATCGCCTCCGGCAAAGGCAGCACTTCACGGCCATACACTCGATTAAAGTTTTCGGCGATATCTCGTGTTAGCTCAATATGTTGGCGTTGATCTTCACCCACTGGTACGCCATATGGCTTGTATAGCAAAATATCGGCTGCCATCAAAATTGGGTAGTTAAACAAGCCCATGTTGACTGACTCGACACTGGCATCTTTTTGCAACTTATCTTTGAAAGCATGCATCCGTTGCATTTGGCCGTAAGAAATATAGTTGGCCAAGACAATGGCTAACTGACTGTGTGCAGGGACATCTGATTGTCTAAAAAAAGTTGCTTTGGTAGGATCGAGGCCTAATGCGAGGTAATCCAAAACTACGCCAGTAATATTAGCTTCAAGTTGCTCTCGACTCTGGACTGTAGTTAAGGCATGTAGATCGGCGATAAAGTAGTAGGCTTCAACCTGATCTTGAAGCTCAATGTTTGGCTTCACGGCACCAAAATAATTCCCAATGTGGAGCGCACTGCCACTAGGAGTAATACCTGACACTACTCGTTTAGTCGTCGTTTCTGTCATAAGTTCTTTCTCTCTCTTGCTCTGGTCAACCCAGTTTATATCATATTTATATCTATAGTTATGAGTGATTTTTAATTCTTCTCAAGCCAATTTCGGTACCACCTGGTGTTGGCATGAAGAACCTGACTTCTAAGCTATGAAATTTTTTGAGCTTGAAGCCCAACATGTTCACCTCACGGGTACTATAAAACTCGCCAAACTAAGACTGAGAACTCAATCACTGTCTTACCTTTCTGGCCGGCTCTGTGGGTCACTGTACCGATAGTGTTATTAATTTTTTCTTCATCCAAACCCACAGTTCGTTCTGGATTATTGGTTCGATTAAGATATTCAATACCTTTTTTCATATTTTCCTTTTATTTTATATATTTGAAATGTGTGCAAACCGTTCCTGCAAATTTTTAATTTTGAAAAAGGAACGGAGAGGAGGATGCTAGCTCTTCTCCGTTTTGGGTGGGGTAAAAGCTTGAAACGAGATTCACTTGCAGTGGAACTACATCTGGTATGCCATCTGTTCATGGCAACACAAGCACTTCAGATAGTGCTGCTGACGTTCACGCGTGCCGTACGGCACCGAGATCTCAACAATCTACGTCACAGTGCGTAAGTGACTGTGTCTGAGCTTGGCGCAGGCACAGTTCTCCTGATGAATAAAGGAGTTCTTAGCCTGCTGTAGAGTCAATGGGCACTTAAACATGTTCTACTCCTTATAGTGTGAATGATGTATGCCTTTACCCTCCCCACTTAAAAACCGAAAGTATCAGTTTCTAAGCAAAGAGGGCAACTGCATCCTCCTCATTTTATTAATGTGCACGTTCTTAACCCGACATTTCAAAAGCAACTTTTGATGGTCGATTGAGCTGTAGGGTTGCCCTCTCCTTTAGTCTCAAAATTATTAAGGCTAAAGGCTGCTGTTTTTTTGATACTAATTACAAATACTGGTGAATCGAAAAGGAGAAAATGAGCACAAAAAAACTCCCCTGCGGGAGTCTGTTACTACACAACAATGACAACCCGCGATTACTCTGGGTTGTGCCAATATGAGCTAAGTTGTGTTTGAAGTAACATTACTAGGTGATCATACCACAAACTGTAGGTTTTGAAAAACACTGTTTAAAAATCGCTTGAGAAGGTTTACAGCTCTTCAATTTGCACTGAAGGGTTCATATCTGGTGCTTCAATCAGCTTAAGATACTTTTCAGTGGTAGTGATGCGCTTATGGCCCACTAATTGAGAGATGTAGACCAGTGGCGTACCAGCTTTGAGCTGTTCCACGATAAAGGTATGTCGTAAGTCATTAACCTTAGCTTCTTTAATACCGGCTAACCGGAAGTAGCGATCGATTGCAGTGCGGATGTTACGAACTAAGAAAGGTCGGCATGTTTTAGTTAAGAATAAGGTTTTCTCGCGAGCACGTGGGCGAATTTGCAGGTACTCGGTGAGGGAGGTTTTGGCTGCCGTATTCATCGGTACTTGACGGGCACTACGGGAATTTTGAGCTTTAATAAAGATGACATTTCGATCAAAATCAATATCGGTACTCTGTAAAGCAGCTAACTCACTGATCCGCATACCTGTTTGGAGCAATAGCTCCACAATGGCTGACATTCTGATATCACCACGGCAAGCGTCACGTAAAGCGCGATACTCTAGTTTTGATAAAACTCGAGGTGGAGATTGGTCAAATTTAGGATGGACTACGATATCTGCTGGATTATCACTCAAGACACCCTTTGAGATTAAAAAGCGGAAAAAAGCTTTAATTGAGTTAATCTTGCGGGAGATTGATTTACCAGTATAGCGTTGCTTTTTGAGCAACTCTTTGAACTCATCGATATCTTCAAAACTTACTTCTGAAGCTGTTTCGATACTTCGTTCGGCCACAAAATCGACGAGCTGCTCGATGTCTTTACTATACGCAATGACAGTCGCATGAGCTTTCCCATTTTGTTTCAAATCGGTGGTAAATTGTTGGTGAGCTAACTTTAAATTCTGTAAATCAGAGTTTGAAGCCGCTGTAGCTGTGTCTTCGTTCATACGATAAACTTAAAGTATTCTTTTTCAAGATAAGGGGCTTATAATAACACAACTTAGGCCATTCTGCTAGTATGAACTATTTGCGACACCCATTAACCTTATTAGTATTTATAATTCTGTCAGGATTGTTCTCTTTATCCCTGTATGCCAATATTCAGAGAAACCGAAGCTCCACCGAACAGGCTGCTGTATTAGAGCAAGAAATCGACAAAATGACAAGTGATGTTTCACAATTAGAGGCCGTCGTGAGTCAGGCAACCAGTGCCGCCAACCAAGAAAAGATCGTTCGTGATCAATTATTAAGGCAAAAACCAGGCGAGTATGTGATCCAGTTACCAGAAATTAAGAGTACGCCTATGCCTACTCCTTCCCCGAGTCCATCGCCTAGCGTGTTGGCAGCATGGCGAGCTGTTTTTAGCAGATAATTTTTGGCCTTCTCCATTTATTGCAACTTAGTTGCATTTTGATCATCAATCAGCTATCATAAGCAACTCAGTTGCATTATTAATGCCGGAAAGATCAAAATGGCCACATTATTCACCCCCGAGGTAACACATTCATACCAACAAGACGCAGGCAAGCTGCGAGAACTTGATTCCCACCAACTACTCAGTACAGATAAAGATACTGGCATAACTACTTTCGACGATGTTCGCACTGTAGGCGAGCTGTTCTTATCTCAAACTTATAACTCAGTGTTGAGGTCTGATCGTGAGCTCCCTTCTAACCTTTTGCAACGGCATCTGCTCGATGGTGGTGGTACTTTTCTGGCAAAATTACAGCTCGGTATCACGTCAGCCGATACTTTTCCTGCCACTGTTGAGCCTGTTTATGCGCCAGATGGCACTACACAGCTCAGAGTTCACTTCATGCCGATTCCCTTTAGTCAGCTAGAGCATGCTCAGTTTTCCCCGCAGACAGATTCTTTGTTAGCATTGGCCGCCGCTGCAGCTGTAGCTCCTCAATTTATGTTAGCGCTGAATGAAGGCCTCGCCACCACTAACTGTGCCAGTAAAAGTGAAAGTGTCACTACACTTAAGCCTGATCATGGCACTCCGCTAGTCGTCACTTTTGATAGCTTTAATACTCGGCCACGACCCGTGTCAGCCATCGACACAGTACTCTCTGTCACCCAAAATCCTGATATTACCATCAAACAAGCCGCCCACTTACATGGTCAAAATCAAGCAAATATCTCGAACTTGGCTAGACCCGCCGGTGAATCTGGCGTCGGTGCGGGTGTCCCTGTTTATAGCAAAACTCGTGCCGAGCTCCCCCCTCATGCCCTCCATTACTCAACTGTGACTGATGAGAATGGGCAAATCAGAATTGTGGGACTGAGTGAGTTGCAGAGCCAATTACGAAGCACAGATCTGTCACTGATTGCGGTGGCGCTCGGCTTTACGGCTAAAGTAGTCGGTGACTCAGCCAATGAAAAGGTAATTGAGCGAATCCTCCAACCAGCCAATGCCGCTACACCACTGAGGTCACTCATCTAATGAGACTTTTTAAGGAGGGAGCTCCAGCATCTGAGAGTAACCCGGATGACGTAGCCAATGAAGAAGTACTAGCAGCTGAGGACTTTGATGCAGCGTCTTTTTTTTCTGCAGTCAATGCTGATGAAGCCACCACACTGTTAACCCAACTTCATACCCAGTCTGAGGAAACTGTGGCCCTTTTTAGTCGCAACGTGACTGCCGAAACCTTCGCTGCCGGTGCTCAACTTAGCTCTGGCTTTCTTTCAGCCCTAACGGCTATTGCGGGTGCCTGTGGGCCGTTGTGTCTGCATGGAATAGGCGCGGCAGCATCGATGGGTGGCGGTGCAGCTGGATTAAATGGCTCGCTAGGTGGAGCAAACATGTTGGGCGGAAACGGCAGTAACCCTACGTATCAGGCACTAGAGAACCTTTTCTCCAAAAAAGGTATTTCTAGCCAAGATATTGCTTCTGGTAAAGTATCACTAGATGAACTGTGGGCGCTCTTGTCTGAAAGTTTAGGCCAGGGAGTTTATATGGCTTTCGGTTTTGGCTTCGTGGAGTCACTCCTAGATACCATCATCCCTACACCTCAAGCGGCCTAAGGATATATACTATACATATGCCTGAACGTAACCTTAAAGAGCTGTTACTAGAGTTATTAAAACAACATCACTTGATTACTGTAAGTGATATGTTGCAGTTGCTTAAAAAGCAAGGCCACGGCTTTAATAAAACCAGCGTCTATCGAGCCCTAGAGCAGTTGCTGACTGATAATACTGTTTGTCGGCATTACTTTGCTGATGCTCAGGCACAGTATGAACTTCAAGATGATCACACACATTTGGTTTGTGAAAGTTGCGGTAAGGTAGAGCTAGCTGAGTGTACTTTTACCCAACCAGCCAAAGTTAAGAACTTTACGGTTGATCATCATCATGTGACACTGGTGGGTCATTGTGGTGCATGTAGTAGTAAAAATTAATTGACATAGCACTTTATTTTTCCTAAACTAAATTACTCTCTAATACTGTATTTTTGCCGTGTTGGAAGAAAGGTGTAATGACTGAACGATATCGGCCAATAGTAACTTTTGATGAAGATGCTGTCTCGGTAGTCTTCGCTCATCCATTACCTTCGACGGAGTCTTCTGCTGGGCACGAAAGTATGTCAGAAGCTGAAACTATCTTTCATGTTGCTCAGGGTGAACAGTTACCCTTAGTCTTAAAAGCTATCAATGCTCATGCGCCAGGAGTAATTAATCAGTTGATTAGTGATTTAGTAGAGTATTCTGATGGCGAGACATTAGAACCAGACCAAACTGAAATTTTGCTGTACTCAATTTCATTGCTCCAGCAGCTTGTAGCCTCGAACGGGCAAACAGAGTCATTGAGTAGTAACTAGGTTGCTTCAAAATAAAAAAAGAGCGAGGGGTTATCCTCGCTCTTACTATTAGATAGGCTTGGTCGCCCACTTCATATAAAACTAACTGAGTGGGTTGCTGCTGCCATTATCCCCGGCCAGCCTATGCCCGACATGAGTAATGCCTTTTCTATGCAGTCACTTGAACCAAATGGTGGTTCAACGGGCGTCTATGTTGGGGCACAGCTGATCGCACGCGTGGCCCCTCAGGACGCGGCACTTTATCTGGCCAGTTATGGCTACGGTGATATGGACACTAGCCGGAACAGCTATCCGGCGCGACCACTCACCAGCGTACTGCAGTCCGAGGTGCGGGCCTTCATCCAGAGCGAACTCAACCGTGAATACGGTGAGCGCTCTGTGGCAAACCAAAACCGTGACATGACCGAAATGTTTGAAACGGTCAGTAACAACTTGACTTCAACGTTCGGTGCTAAAGGCATCACCATCGACTCCTTCGGTTACCGTGACGGCAACGTCTACGAGAACCCGGCCATCCAGCAGGGTGTCGATTCACAGTTTCAACGGATGCAGCAGCTTGAAGAAGTTCAGGCCAATGCTACCCGGCAAGCTGTCATCAACACTCAGAACCTCGATACAGCCTATGCCCAAGCAACTCAGACGGCAATCATCGCTCAGTCTGAAGCACAGGCTCAGCAGTTACTGTCTGATGTTCTGAACACCAACCCTGGCCTAATCCAGTACGAGTACGCGAGTCGCTGGAATGGGCAACTGCCCCAAATCATGGGACAGAGCAATGCTCTTCCAATGATTCCGTTCGCACTCTCCACGCCGGAACCCTCCCAGCTGCCACAACCTAGTGGCACGCCTGTGCCATTGGGCCAGCCTGGACAGTAGTTACCCGGCAGAACGATAGCTGAATTACTTAGTACACCCTCACATAGCGCTTAACCGCGAACTATCCCTGAGGGTCTTTTTTTTGTAAAAAAGCCACCCATGTCTCAGGGTGGCTTGTCTATTGAGAAAAGCGGACTTCTTTTAGCGCTTCGTAAATCCCATCCACCAGCTCGTGAGGACTTAGCAGACCGCTTAAGGATCTGTATATACTACACGTTATATGTTAGAGATAAAAAAACTTGAAGATGAAGTAACCGTCAAAAGAGTCGGGGATTTTTTAACAGGTCCTGATGCGTTTAACTATCAATGGTCAGCTGCTGATAAATACTTGCTGAATCAATCACTTAGGAGAAGTTTAATAGAGGAGAATCATCAATATTGGTATATCCATGATAAAGAGATAGTTATTGGTGCAATTGGCGTTAGAGAAAATAAAAACCTCAATGGTGGATACGAGATGGATGATGATTATTTAGCAGTTCATGACCGCTATAGGCATCAACACTTGGCGTCACGATTACTAGCTGAAGTAGAGAGTTTTGTGAAAAATAAGGAAGGACGATATATCCATATATTAACGTATGATACCGAGGCGTATCAGGCTGCCAGACGTTTATACGAAAAACATGCTTATCGAGTTGTAGCTATAATCCCCAACTATTACGTCGAGGGTGAAGGTCGAGTCGATTATTTCAAGGAAATGTGACGTATGTTAGAACATAGAAAGGGCGAGGCTTTTGAAACCTCGCCCAGATGCCTGAGTCAATGACAAAGGTTATTCTTCTGGAAGTGGCTTAACCTCTCCTTCTCGTTCCCGCCTCATGGCAAGCTCGTATTGAGGGCGATCTTCTTCCGTCATTTTCCCTTTGCGTTGAAGTCGAACATAGTAATCATGATGACGTTGTTCAGCTGCTGACTGTGTTGGCATTTGTGTTGCCATGATGCTTCTCCTAGCATGCTATTAGCGAACACTGGATCTATTATACCAATATAGTCCTATAATATCATACTTGTTGCAATAGACCGTTCGTCAGTTGAAGAGTTTACCTCTAGAGAGAGTATGCCAGCGTACATTGTAGACTCTAGCTTATCTTTTTAGCTAGAACTCCTAAATGCCATGTCGATGGCAGTTGTTTAACCATAGCATCGTGATAAAGATGAAGCCAACGTGTTATCTCTTTTTTATCACCTGATTCTTTACTTAACTTGTAATCTAGCTCACTAGTATATTCCAACAAATCTTGGAATCGTGCATCCTCAAATTTCCTACCGACGTGAAGACTTAAGTTGTAAAGGATGTAACTGGCAGCTGTACTTAAGGAGTCAACTTCAAGCTTTTCATTAAAATATTGTTCGAGTAACACTTCAAAAACCTCTCGCATAGTCGTTTCTGAAACTCCTAGATTTAAACCCTTTTTCAGTAAATATTCTTTTATACTTTTGACCGACTTATTTTCTGACATACAAGCGTCATACATTGTAAGAATGGAGAGAGTGAAAGCATTGAGGAGACTCTCTCCATTTTTCTTAGATCTTCACTTCCTGAACCGTCACCACCGCTGCCATCAATGTCCCCAGAGCTTCCAGCTCAAAGTCAATAATTTATATTCAATCACAAACATATATAAAAACAGACGGCGGGGCCGTCTGCTTTTTTATTGTTGCGGGACTAGGAGTCGAACCTAGCCTGCGAGATTATGAGCCTCACGTGCACCGTACACTATCCCGCGCGTATGTTGTAAGTACTACAACCAGATCTGTATCTTAGAAGACTTTGCCTGGAAAGTCAAACTTAACTGCTTTAAAAGACCCACTCAACCAGATTAAGGGTATCTTGTATAATAGGCACTCTGCGAGGCAAGATAGCTCAGTTGGTTAGAGCATCGGATTCATAAACCGAAGGTCCTGGGTTCGAATCCCAGTCTTGCTACAGTTAGATCGTATTAAAGCTCTTCTCTTCCCAATCATGTAGCCGCTTCATCACTGGTTCATGAGTCACAATTTCATCTTCATCACTAAAGATCGCTACCACTAGTAAACGGTAGATATTTTCAATCTCTGCCATTTGACGCTCCGTAATCAATCCTTGGTCATAGGTATCAATACCTGCTTGGGCCCAGGACAGTTCGGTAATCAGTAATTCACGTGTGGTCAGGTCAGATAGCACGGGAGCTTCAAAATCACCTTGTTCAGCCACTTCTACTAAGGCCTCCCAGATGCTGTGAATCTCCGCTTGGTCAACCCCACGTTCCTGCATATCGGTCAAAGCATCATCTGCTTTATCTTGTCGCTCTGGCTCAAGTAAAGCAATCAATGACTCTGGAGTTGGTTGGTTAATTTCTCTTCTCATACTCTTTGTCTCCTCTAATGGCCTAACTATACTACAATCAAAGTGTGTCATCATTTGTAACTTTCACTACCACTGTCTCGGAAAACGTGACAGATAAACTCAACACGTTGCAGCTAGCAACCTTGCCGGTGGTGACTGCCGAACAGCTTCATGGCTCAAGTATTGGCGTGACTGAAGAAACAGCTAGCCAGTGTTTCCTTGGCTGTGACGGCGTAATCACTGCTTTACCAAATGTACTTCTACTGCTGAGAACGGCTGACTGCATGCCCATTCTCATCTCACATCCCTCAGGCCTAATTGGAGCACTTCACGCCGGAAGACGCGGCACTCAACAACACATTCTGGCCAAAGCAATGCAGCTGATCAAAGAAAAATGGCATTTAGATAAGGATTTACGTATCTGGTTTGGACCGGCAATCTGTGTGTCTTGTTATCAAATTAATCCCCAAACAAATGAACATTTTGACTTATTAGCAGAAAATCAGCAGCAGTTGGAGTCTGAGATCAAGTTAGCTGAAAATCAGCTTATCATTAGCCAGCAATGCACGCTGGAACTACCTGAGCAGTATCATTCCTATCGTCGCACGGGTAAAGGCGTACCTATGAACTACAGTGGCATAGCCAATCTAGTTTAATTGAGAGTAGTAGCTTGACTTGAGTAGTTGCTCGTGTGACTGTTTAACCTGATCCAAGTCTTGTTCAAAAATAGCCTTAACTACCAGGAATAACTGCACCTCACCCTCTGTGAGATCCGCGGCGGGCTTTTCCAGTACTTCATCAAAGTCAGATAAGATGAGTAGTAACAATGTGCTTAATTCACCGTACTTACTAGAGTCGTCATCAATCTCCTTGGGCATCAAAACGTTTACCTGATTAAGATTGCGGGGCTTGAGGATATGCTGATACAGCATCGTCACGTCACGCATGATTCGCTGTACTTGAGGATCTTGAGGAAATGGTAGTTCTGGTAAAGTCATGGCGTACTATACCAAAAAGCGGAAACAATTGCCTCCGCTTTTTTTAATTACTAAATAAGTAACTAGAAACTACATCATACCGTCCATGCCACCTGCTGGCATACTTGGCTTGTCCTTTTCTGGTAGATCAGTGATCAGACACTCGGTGGTCAAGATCATTGACGCGGCAGAAGCGGCATTTTCTAGCGCTGCAGTCTCGACTAAGGCTGGTTCAATTACACCGGCCTTAACCATGTCACCAAACTCATTGGTGAGGGCGTTGAAGCCATAGGTAGGATCGTTCTTCTCCATAATTGAGCGAACCACCCAGCCGTCATCAACTCCAGAGTTTCTCGCAAGCATTCTCATTGGCTCTTCGAGCACTGATTTAATCAGATCGATACCAGCTTGCTCATCTGGGTGATCGGCTTTGACGTTAGTCAAAACTTTGGCAGCCTGAATAAAGGTGACACCGCCACCAGGGATAATACCTGAGTCAATAGCTGCTCTAGTTGCTTCAACTGCATCGGTTGCGCGCTCTTTAAGGTTCTTCATCTCAATTTCAGTAGAAGCACCGACCTGGATGACAGCAATGCCGCCAGTTAGCTTCGCTCGGCGTTCCATTAATTTCTCCTTATCAAAATCAGAAGTGGTTTTCTCTACCTCAGCGTCGATTTGTGATAATCGAGCATCAATATCTGCTTGGGTACCTTTGCCACCGACAATACGTGTCCAATCCTTACCAGCTCGCACCGAGTCAGCTCGACCTAAGTCTTCGACCGTGACATCTTTGAGTTGACGACCAGTATCAGCTGAGATAAATTGCGCACCTGTCAGGACGGCGATATCTTGCAACATCGCTTTGCGGCGATCACCGAAGCCTGGTGCTTTAACTGCCAGAGCATTGAAGGCACCGCGCATGGTATTAACCACTAAGGTGGTTAAAGCTTCGCCATCTATATCATCGGCAATGATGACTAAATCCTTACTTACTTGCATCAATTTCTCGAGCATGGGTAAGAGATCTTGAATAGCAGAAATTTTCTGATCGGTAATTAAGATGTATGGAGCCTTGATCTCAGCCTCCATATTTTCTTTGCCCATAGCGAAGTAGGCAGAGGCGTAGCCTTTGTCAAACTCCATACCTTCTTTATGCTCAATAGTGATCTCTAAGGTTTTACCCTCTTCGACTTCTACTACCCCATCTTTGCCCACCAGCTTCATGGCTTCAGCCACTTTTTGACCGACAATGACATTTTGAGCGGAGATAGTAGCGACTTTTTCCCAATCAGCTTCTTTGACTGGCTTAGCTAAGCGACGGATCTCGGCTACGACTAAGTCAACTGCTCGATCAATACCGGCCTTCATCAACATCGGGTTGGTACCGGCGGTTACGTACTTCATACCTTTACCAGCAATTTTTTGAGCTAGTAATGTTGCTGTAGTCGTACCGTCACCGGCGACATCATTTGTCTTAGACGCGGCTTCTTTGACTAATTGAGCACCCATATTCTCAAATTTGTCTTCTAAAGTGATTTCTTTAGCTACTGTGACACCGTCATGAATCACTGTTGGCGCACCCCAGGCTTTATCAATCGCGACGTTACGACCACGAGGACCGAGCGTAGTAGTCACCGCTGAGGCCAATTTATTAATACCGATTAACATTTTTTGACGAGCTTCGTCGCCGAAGAGAAGTTGTTTTGCTGCCATATTTTCCTTTTTTTATCTTGTACTTGATTAGGCGTTCAGCCTAGATCACTATTTATTTCTTAGTAACTGCTAATAAATCCTCAAATTTTAGGAACTGATACTCAATATCACCAATTTTAAAGTCGTTGCCGCCCCATTTTTTGTAGAGAACTTTATCACCTTTTTTGACTGGTGATGTAATTTCTTTGACGCCGCTTTCCCAGATTGAGTCACCAACGGCTAAGACTGTGCCGTGTTGAGGTTTCTCTTCATGTGAGTCTGGCAAGTAGATACCTGAAGCAGTTTGCTTCTGAGCAGATGCTGGCTCGACTAGTACATAGCCTGCTAGAGGTTTAATTTGGTCAACCGACAAAGTTTGGTCAGTCATAGAACTCCTTTTCGAAATGACACTTTACGAGAGTAATAATTCGTATGTGTCGAGAATAATATAGATGTATTACAAGAAGCTGAAATTAGCAGTTATTTTAATTCACTGCTACTAGCGGTTATGGTAATTGACTGCTAATTCTATGTCAACTAGGGCTGTGGAGTTATGGGGATGTGTAGTGAAGGTAAATACTCATTTATTATCCCATAATATTGACTATTACTCTGCAATTTGAGATAATCACTTCGAGATTTGTACTTCTTTCTTGGCTTTTACAGCCTATGATAGAGCTACTCTTCGCCCTTTTACATATTGAGCAATAACACTTCAACAAGGAGTTTCTAGCATGCCTACTATGATTGGCAAGTTCAATGGCCGAAGCGTCTACACAGATAAAAAGCTGCAGAACTTTAACGGCACCCGACTCACCTTCACGGATGGTTCATGGGTGGATATGGGCACGGGCGACAAGCTTGCCCTCTCTCCCGATGACTTTGTCATCGAGCCACCCTTTTCCTCAACGCAAGAAAAGGTCAAAAACATTGGCCCGCTCGTCTTCAATGGCCCGGACTCGCTCAAGATCGGTAACCTCCCTGGCTGTGCTATCAAGGTGGAGCCGTCTGACTCACTCATTTTTGAGGTCAGTCTGCGCGGCAAGCCGACGCAGCTGGACGAGATAAACGTGCGCCAAAATGGCCAACGCGTGATGATCGAAAGCAGCCGGCAGAGTTCCAACATCAGTATTTCCGGGAGCAATATCAGCATTGGTGGTGCCATTATCGGTGGCAGCATCAGTATCAATGGCATGGTGATAGGTGGCGGCCGAGGTGTTACCATCATCGGTGGCGGCTCTTCTGAGCCAGACGTTACCATCACCGTCAGTGTGCCTATCGGCACGAAAATCATTGCTGACGGCGACTGGCATTCTCTGATAGTTGGCAACACCAATGGTGATTTGAGTATCAACAATTCTGGCAATGGCGGTGTCACAGCCGGCACCGTCAAGAATGTTGAAGTTGACATTCATAGCAGTGCTTCAGCTGCCATCCAGGAAGTCAACGGCGACGCCAGCATCCATATCCATGGATCAGGTGACGTGGACGTCAATGGTGGGAACATCTCCCAGCTAAACGTCAGTATCCATGGCTCCGGGGACGTAAAGATCAGCGCTGAAGCGAAAAATGCTCGACTCAGTATTCACGGATCTGGCAAAATTTACGTCCGTTCAGTGCTAAACCGCCCGGAGAAAACCGTCCGTGGCTCCGGCACGGCAATTGTCGGCAACTGGAAACACTAATTCACTTGCTCAATATCTAAAACTACCCCTTAGTTTCTTACTAGGGGGTTTTTGTTTGGCCAAGGTCGGGGAGGCATTGCTGCCTTAGTTTAGTTAAAAAAGCTACTCTCGCTCTGATGTCATCTCTGGATGACTCGACACCCGCATCCGCTCGGTTACTCTTTCCAAAACTGGCATACCATTTGAACTGGAAACTTGTGGTTCAGACTCCCGCAGAATTGTCACTTCACCACCACGACTGGTCACCATCTTTACTTCAGATAACAAAAAGCCCTCACATTCGAGGCCTCTATTTTGGAAGTGTTGACTTAAATCTTCTTTGACAATTTGCTCTACGCGATTCCGATTTTGTTTGATTTCCTCAAGTGTTAGGCTAGCAAAAACTGAGCTAATGCGACTACGAGAAAACGGCCTTACTACTTTAGAGACGACATTTTCCCCGATATTTTCCCAGAGTTCTGGTGCATTATCTCTATCAATTCTAAACAAAATAGAGCCTTGAATGGAGATCTCTCGGCCATCTTGAGTGGTGGTAAAAACAGGTAAGTCACCGAGAGCTTCTTTATTTTTGCTGGAGTCAAAACCTTCTGTCACCGAAAACTCTAAAATTTGCGCATTAAATAACTTGGCGACCTGCCAAAATGGTAACTTCAAGTGCAAACCAGGCCCCCACACTCGAGGTAAAACCCCTCGGCCGCGGTCGTAGACACAGGCAATGTGGCCAGGAGGTACGGAGATGAAAAAGCCTCCCACTACCTCATCAACCATAAAAGAAACAACTAAACGATCAAATTCCATATGTGATTATTGTACTCTACTCTTAGTAAAAAGAGAAAAACTACTTTGTTTCTACTACTACTGACTCGGTTTGTGCGAGGGTGGGATCAGCGGCGGCGGCCTCCTTGGCCTCCATCTTTTGGCGGTGATCCTCAAACTTTCGCAGTATTAACTTATATATTGTTAAGATAATACTAAATATCAGCGTGGTGATAATAAATACTTTCTTACCTCCTGGGAGCAACATAAAGATAAAGAAAGACACCACTGGTAGGATCAGTTGATAGCGCACTACATCACCCTTGCCAGGGGGATACGGTGAAGTGTAGATGGATATTGTTTCTAAAACAAAAATCAAGAATGACTGAAGTAAATTCAAAAATATACTCGAATGAGTTAAATCAAAGCGGCCTAAAAAGAGCAAATTGAAAGGATAATCAATTTTCGGCATGAATGAGTAGAGTAAATGAAAATCTGCGCCTCCCAGACCGGTGGCAAAAATTCGCCACAGCATCAATGTAATCATCACCTGGATAAACAACGAGAAAACCTCGCCCGCCACCACTCCTCGACTGCGACGAAGTAAGTCTTGCTTCTTTTGGCGCATTGTCACCGGATCACTTTGATAAATATCTTCAATCGTTTTGATATTCTCAGCAATCTCTCGTCGCTCTGCTTCCGATTTTTCGCCAGACAGTGACAAAGGCAGCAACAGAATTCGGATTAAAATAGTCAGCAGCACCACTGCAATACCCATATCGGCATTGCCTTGGGTGACTTGATCTAAGATCCAGTAAAAAAACACCAAAATATTAAAAAATGGTTGATAAATAACCGTTGTAAAGATGTCGGACAGTGTCGAGAACATGTGACTGTAACCTTTTATTAACCCGTGAGTTTCTCCGCATCGTGCAAAATGCTACGAAGAGTGTTCATAGTATCTCTAAGTGCAGTCACAAACTCAATTGACAACTGTAAGGCTTCATCATCCAGCTGCAGGCCGTCAAGCGCTAAGGCTGAGTCATTGAGAAACGAGTCGAGCAACTCATTTACTAGATCCTGATGATCTTCAATCCAGTCCATACGCTCGGGCTTTGGCATCAGTGTGATCTGGCGTAAGGTCGAGTCAATTTGTTTAATTTCGTGGGTTTTGACAAATAAATCAAATGTTACAGAGCCGGGTGAAGTTGTAAGTGAAGTTTGTTCGTAGTAGGACGTGGTGGATGAAGGAACGATATCAGTAACCATGTGATGATAATTATACCAGGAACAGTATAATACACTCATGCAGATTATCGATCTAAAGGTACTTGGACATAGCTCGGCAGCCCAGCAAGCCGCTCGGGTCATCAAAGCCGGTGGCTTGGTTATTTTTCCTACCGAGACAACGTATGGCGCAGGGGTAGATGCCACCAATCAAGCAGCCGTAGATAAACTTCTCGCGTACAAAACCCGCCGTGAGGGAAAACCACTCTCGATTGCGGTGACTGATATTCATATGGCAGAGCAGTATGTTGAGTTAAGTGACTCTGCCCGGCGCTTATATGAGCGTTTTCTGCCCGGTCCCATTACCGTCATCTCTCATAGTACTGGCAAAGTCGCCCTAGGTGTGGCCTCAGAATTTGGAACTTTGGGTGTACGGATTCCTGATTATGAATTAGTCCTGGAAATTGTTGATCTGCTCGGTAAACCCATGACTGCCACTTCCGCCAATGCTTCAGGGGAAAAACGACCATACTCGATCTCAGACCTGATGGCCAATCTCACCACAAAACAGCAGTCCCTGATCGACCTAGTAATTGATGCTGGCACATTACCGCCAAATCCACCATCAACCATCATCGATACAACACTCTCAACACCTACCACTTTACGCGAAGGCACATTGGAAGCCGGTTCGTCCTTGGCGGATTCTCTGGATTTACTTTCTGTCTCAGAAGCTGAAACCAAAGCCATTGCTCAGCGGCTACTCTTAAAACACTGGGAGCTACTCAAAAGTGATGGCTTAGTTATCGGTTTAGACGGCGAGCTAGGTGTGGGTAAAACAATTTTCACCAAGGGAGCGGCAGATTTCTTACAGATACAAGAAACCGTTGCTTCGCCTACCTATACATATATAGAGGAGTACGATTTTGATCGTCATGGTTTTACTGGTCAGCTCTATCACCTGGATATGTGGAAAATTGAAACTGAAGAGGAGTGGCAGCGACTAGAAGTAGCTTCTCTCATCAGAGCTGGCACGGTAGTCATTATCGAGTGGTACAGCCAAGTAAAGCCTTGGTTGCGCACCGCCATCAGCCAGCTAGAGAACGCTCCAGCTCTCATTACCATTCAGATCTCTCAACAAATTGACCAACGTACACTCAGAATCCAGGAGCAAGAGTAAGTATGCCGGCTGCTCCCCTTATACTGGCCGTTGATACTTCATGCGATGACACCTCGGCCGCAGTCACACAAGGTACCACCGTACTTTCAAATGTGGTAGCTTCACAAACCCAACTCCACAAGCAGTACGGCGGCGTCTTTCCGACCGTAGCGAAACAAGCCCACCGTGAGAATATTACGCCAACCATCACCGCTGCGCTCAAACGAGCCGGGGTAAGCTGGAAAAATATCGATATCTTTGCCGTCACCCAAGGCCCGGGACTGGCACCAGCACTGGAAGTGGGCATTACTGCTATTAAAGAGTTGGCAGCAACCCACGCTAAGCCAATCGTGGCCGTCAATCACGTAGAAGGACATGTGTTGTCTGTGCTAGCCCAACCGCAAGCCCGTACAGCCGCCACGCCCACACTCCAGCTACAGTTCCCTGCACTGGCTCTCGTGATTTCTGGTGGTCACTCTGAGTTCATTTTGGTGTCAAAAATCGGCGAGTATCAACGACTAGGATGGACTGTGGACGATGCCGCGGGTGAAGTGCTAGATAAAGTCGGCCGGATGCTCGATTTGGGTTATCCAGCTGGACCAGTGGTGGAGGAGTTTGCCAAGCTTGGCAATCCCAAAGCCTTCGCCTTCCCCCTCCCCATGACTACCAGTGGCGACTTCAATCTCAGCTTCTCTGGTTTGAAAACATCGGCCCGAAACTTACTCGAAAAACTAACCACCGAAAACGACCTTAATAAAACCCAAATATATGATTTTTGTGCATCATTTCAATACGCGGTCTTTAGGTCTATTTGCTATAAATTGGGTAAGATTTTACAAAATCATGAAATCAAGGAACTTTGGCTCGGTGGCGGCGTGGCGGCCAACATTACTTTACGGCGAATGATACGCGAAACGGCTAAGACTTACGCAGGGCCCGAAAAGAACCTCCCGCTTCGTGTGCCGTACATCAAAAAACTCTGTAGTGATAATGCGGCAATGATTGGCGTAGTGGCGGGGTTTAAAGCTCCTATAATCACCACAGAACCACTTGAACGTCGTCCCCGCTGGGAGATTTAGTTTCAGGCAATGGGTGATGGTTTATAGCTTGTAGTGATAAGCTGCTTTAGAC
>JALYRS010000051.1 GCA_030855135.1 bacterium
AAAACTCTTCACCCAAACAAATAAAGCTGGGGTAACGACAAAGGTGTAAATAAACTGCACAATATCAAACTTGAGCAGTTGTCTCTGCCCGTCAAAACGATAGATATACACCGCGCTAAACAAGATCAAGATAGGTAGCAAGCCCAACACCCAAATCATAACAATGCCTCACTGACTGCCGACTGCAACTCCCCCAGCGATCCTTGATCTTTGATCCAGGCCAGTATCTTGGGCAGCTTGGCAAAGTCAGCCACAAACTCAGCTTTGAGTTTAGTTGCTCGCAGTGCCGCCGCTGGATGATACATAGGCAAAACAAATAGCACGCGTTCATTCCAGTTAATCTTATGTAAACGACCATGCACTTGGGAAATTTTTACATCTGGCAGGAACTTGCCCATACTTAGTCGCCCGAGCGTTACGATCACTTGAGGACGAATAATCTCGATTTCTTGATTTAAAAATGGTTTGTACGCCAGGATCTCACTCGGTGAGGGATCTCTGTTTTCAGGTGGCCGTACCTTTACAATGTTGGATATATATACCTCAGTTTCAGCAATCCCCGCTGCCTCCTGCAACGTTTTTCGAAATAACTGTCCTGATCTACCAACAAATGGTCTTCGCTGGATGGCCTCGTTTTGACCTGGGGCTTCACCGATAAACATTATTTCAGCGTCGATATTCCCTTCCCCAGGAACTATGTCGGTAGCAACAGTCGCTAGAGGTAAGGAGGGAGCAGATTTCTCTAATTCTTGATATAAACGCTTTAATTCATCGGCCTTTGCCATGGGTTTATCCTATCATGAAGACTCTAAATTGCACCCTTAATACTGCGGGAGGAAGATTTTAGCATTCTGAGGCGTAACATAGACTTCGGGATAGCCTTTTTCGACAATAATTCTGGCAGCTTTTCGCACTACGCTTTGTAATGTTCTTTCGAGTGTACGAATACCTGCGTCAAATCCCAGCGGCCGGGTCATTTTTGGCCAAAGCTGTTCATCAATGGTTAGCTGATTAGGTGTCATGCCCGCATTCTGTAGTAATTTTGGCAAAATATACTTCTTAGCAATCACAATTTTTTCCTGATCAGTATACGAAGGCATACTAATCTTCTCCATACGATCCATTACGGCCGTAGCGATTCCACCTGTATTGTTGGCGGTAGCGAGAAAAATAGCGTGCGATAAGTTAACGGGATAATCAAGATAGTTATCTACAAAAGCATGATTCTGTGCTGGATCCAGCAGCTCCACCAAGACGCCCATAATGTCCATCCGAGCTTCTTCACTGACACGATCAATTTCATCGAGCAAGATAATTGGATTGCGACAACCTGCTTCAGCAATCCCCTTAATGACTTTACCAGGCTCTGACTCAAGAAATAAGCGCGATTTACCACGCAGTTCACGGGCCGAGCCCATACCACCAAAAGGGATACGCACCAGCTTGCGATCAAGAGCTTCAGCCAGCGAGTAAGCAAAAGTGGTTTTGCCCGTACCAACCAGACCTACGAGCATCAAAATAGGCGCTCTAAAATCACTATCACTATCTTGTTGATTTTTTAGTTTTAAAACAGAAACATACTCCAGAAAACGATCTTTGACTTCCTTCATGCCGTAGTGATGCTCATCAAAAACCTGTATTGTCTTGTTAATGTCCAAGACGTCAGTCGTTTCTGTACTCCACGGCACTTGCAGGACCCAATCAATATACTTCGAGACTTTCTCGTACTTTTCATCATATGAGCCGAGCTCAATAGACCGCTCTAAAGCAATAATGTCTTTATTAACCTTGAGTAGCATTTCCGGAGGTAAGCCTGCGGCCGCTGTAGCAACTTTTTGCTTCAACTCATCAATTTCTTGCTGGAGGACAACTTTGTAATCGGTCATGTTTATCTCTCTATCCTCTCAATTTGTGAGCGTCTCAACAAGCCGGACTTTGCCCCCACAGCCTGCACGACACTGGCAGCGTTTGCCATTCCCCACCTCACGGACGTCTCAGCTGATTTACCTAGTAATCGCGCGCTGACGAGGCCTACACCAAAAGCATCACCAGCCCCTGTGTCATCAACTGAGCTGACCTCTTCTGCCGAATGATGTTGCCCTGCCTTTCCCTCATCATATACTGTTACTCCTCGTGCACCATCAGTTACCAGGATCATCGGCACTTGAGCTTTTAACTGATGCTGCAGCTCTTGTACCACCTGCCACTCTTCTTGGTTCAGAAGTAATACTTCACAGTTTATCTGTTCTAGTTGGATCTTCTGTTCTGCTATTAACTTAAGTTCAGCCGAGCCCGGATTCCAGGACCATCTGACCTGATGCTGAACGAACAAGGCTAATAAATACTGCAGTGTGTCAGCCTGTCCTGAGATACTCGACAAATGCACCCAACAACTCTGGATAATGGCTGCTTTGGCAATATCCTCAGGATCCAGCTGCGAGGATGCTCCGCGGTGAACCATGACCGTCCGACCGCCATCATTTCCCACTAAGATCACAGATCCACCAGTCTGTTCTTTCTTTTCTTGGATCAAGAGTTCTGTCGCGACGTTTTCATTTTTAAGATCAACTAGTAATTGTTGTGCAAAGTTGTCTTTGCCGAGTTCAGAGATTACCGCAGACCTAAAGCCTAATCGGGAGAACCCCACAGCAGTGTTTGAGGCGCCACCACCCGTAACTACATTAAATGAATCCACCTCAATTTTTTCACCGTATTTTTGACAGAGTAACGTACCTTCACTAGCTTTAGTGAGTTCGAAGTGATGAGAGTGAATCAAGCTCGAACCAATAGAAATGACATCGTACATCTTAACTTTCGCTACCCATAAAACTACGATGTAGTGCTTGGCGCCATGATTTAGTTTCCGCCTTTGTGAGGGTTGCCTGGGTAGACGCTCGAGTCGGATCTACATATTGAGCAACTTTAGACTCAACGGGTGGTAAGCCACAACGATCTTGCAGCTCTAACTCAAACCTATCGAGTGCCTCAATCAGCTCTGCTTCATCTTTGACAATGGCGTAGACATTCTTTTCTTTATCACTAATGAAAAAGTTCTCGTTTACCATCTCCATTACTTTATGCCAAAACTCACCGTATAAAATTAATGGTTTGTGATTGCCGTAATACAAATGAGCTAGTAACCAAGCAGTTGCCCATTCTGAAAGTGTCCCAGTACCTCCTTGAAAACAAATAAAGGCATCAGCATTGTCCATCAGACCAAACATTCGCTCAATGTAGTTGGCCGTTTTTATCTCCTTCTTAACATTATTACCGCTCGATCTGCCTTCAAATTCTGGCATATCTTTGGGATAAAACGTCACCGCGAGTGTGTCGCCCCCAACAGAGGCCGCTCCCGCTGTAGCCGCTTCCATAACGCCTGGGCCACCGCCATTAACCACGACTTTGTCATGATAGGCTAAGTAACGGGCCACTTTGAAGGTTTCTTGATATAAGGGATGCTGTGAATCAATATCAGCGCTGCCAAATAGCGCAATATACTTTATGGAACAGTGTTGCTGAATCTTAGGGATAGTGATTTGAGTCTTCATGCTATGTAACTATAGTGGAAATGATGAGATTTTTAAACCTTTAGAGCTGAAAAAGCCAGAGAAAAGGCCTGCTGGAGGCAGGCCTTAAGGTTTTACATTGAACAGCTAGGGGACAAACAAGTTGCCATTATCAGCCAAGGTGGCCAGATAGGCACTCTCACCCTGGGACACAACTAACAAACCCCAGGGTGTCTGCGGTCCTTCAATCAGTGTCTGAGAAAGTCTGTACTGTACTGGACGAGTCACGGTTGGATCGTCTTGCCCTCGGTAGAAACTTTCTCCCAAGTACAGTTCTTCAGCCTGATCAAAGACGCCTTCATCTAGAAGAGTAAGATCGGCATCATAACGCTTGAAAGATAACTCCTCTCTTTCACCGCTATCGTAGAGAATGAAGAAATTTCCGTTGGGCAGCCACCAGCCGGAATCACGATCATGGAGCAGATCGCCTTCAAACACTTTTGTTGAGTCGCCAGTGGCTAACTCCAAGATCCACCAACTAGCTAGCTTCTGACTGCTCTCGACGGAGAGAAAGGCTAGCTGACTGCCGTCTGGAGACCACTCAAACTCAGAGCAGTCGGCTGTGATACAGGCGATAAAGCGCCCAGTGGGCGTTTCAGCATCAAGCAGAAATAGTGCTCCCTCACCCTGAGTAACCATCTGCGTCATTGTAGTGACAGGCTCATATGAGCTGCTAATATAGGCTATGGCGGTGCCGTCTGGAGACCACTGAGGTAACCACTCAGCCACCATTTCACTGACCGTGAGTTGATACTCACAGTGAGAAAAGACACCGACCACGAATAATTCACTGTAGCGACTAAGCACCACTGTCGGCTCACTTGGTTGAGTACCCAGCTCAAATGCTTCACAGATACTATATGAGATCTGAGCCTGAGCGGTGCTGACTCCGAGCGTTAGATGTAGTACGACCAAGAACACGATCAACCACCGTGCCATGACTGTTTCTCCTTCGTTTCTATTCAATGCAAATTAAGGTGCTTGGTGTGCCGCCTAACGGGCAACACAGTCATGCATTCGAGGAAATCTCGAGAGAGTATTATAACTTATTCACTTTAATACCTAAAAATTGCTACTGCCGATGCTTGGAGCGGTAGATCTTCCTGGGGAAGTACTTGAACTACACCGCTGGTGTCCAGCGTTAGTAAAGTAGCCAGATCTAGTAAATCATAGGTGTTGGTAGTACTTTGCTCGGCATAGGTGGTGCTGAGAGTATCAGCATCAAAACTGCCCCATTGCACTGCATCTTCAGCTACAACTAAGGTATCAACTTTACCCATACTGGCTTGCCTAAGAATTTCATCAATTTGGGTAGAAAATTTCTCATCAGAACCTGACTCAACAACTTCACTTACTTTAGCTACTGCACGTTCCAAAAAATACGGCCCAAGTGCTTCAAATGCTGCTTCATGTATTTCTGTCAGCGGCATCACATCTGTTTTTTCTGAGAGAAAAACTTCGGGCACAAAGTACTTGTACGTATTTACATCCTTGTACGTTGTTAACATTCGTTCTACACCGGAAAGAATTAAGGGGGCATGCTGAGTGCGCAAGTACTTTTCAATAGCCGATCCTACCTGTTGTAAGAATTTTTCTTTATAGCGATGTAGATCATCTTTCCATGAGCTAGAACCATGATACATCGCTGGCCTGTTACCGCCCTGTGGTCCCGCTGTACTGGTGTGAAACTGCACATTGCTACCCGTGTTTTCCGTGCCTACCACTGCTTCAATGGTATCCGGCATATCTGGCACCGAGACCTCTTTCAGAGCATAACGATCCCCATGATAAATGGTAATACTCTTCTGAGCTAATGCTAGGAGATAAAAATCTCGCTCTTCAGTGGCTAACTTAATTAACGGTTTTAGATGAAAGTGTGTACCAACATCAATGACTTTTTTAACTGTAATGGGTAGCCTGTAGCAAGCAGAAAAACTGGGACTAATAAATATCGCTATGGCTTTCTGTTCCACTAACCACATCTCGTCAGTGCTCTGTACTACTTGAAACTGTTCTTTTATTTGAGTTACCACACTCTTTGGAACGTCTGCTGCTTCTAATTTCGAGACTACTTCCCGCTCAATATTTTTCCATTTAGCGCTTCGCTTTGGCGATTCTAACCCCACACTATCGGTAGGAAAATAAACGCTAACCAAGTGTGATCCAACTTGTTCAGACAATTTTTTTAGATCTGTGGCTGTGATTTTGTCCATGCTATCAGCATAAACACTTTTTGCAACAACTTTGTAAATATTAGGTGAGATTTATGATTGAGGCAGCTCACTAAGGACATCATCGGGTGAAGTAGCCCGCCAAATAGCGCTACCCATGGCCACGCTATCGACACCTGCTGCTTCAATGGCAGATAAAAGTTCTGGAGTTACTCCACCATCAACCAGAACTTCTATTTTTTTGCCGTTACTGACTATGATCTTCTTCAGTTCCACCACTTTCTCTAGTACTAAACGATTGAAGTTTTGGCCTTGCGCACCAGCTTCAACGCCCATCAGTAGTACTACATCCACTTCCAGTAAGACATCTTCTTCCAGTTCTTCTACCGGGGTGTACATGTCGATCGCTAAACCTGGTTTCCAACCGTGTTTTTTTACTTCCTCCACAAAATTTCGTTGGCTGCTCATGTGCTCTACCTGACCGATGACGGCTCTTACCGGCAATATGTCTTTGGCCGTAATCAGTTCAAAAACGGTATCCATTGGCTCATCTGCCATAATATGCAGATCGATCTGCAGGGGTTCAAACTCAACGTCTATTAAATCTAAAGGAGTTACGGTAATCGCATCCGTAAAGTTGCCATCGATAACATCGATATGCAGTACCTCAAAGTTACCGTTGTTCTGCACAAAGTCGAGTTGTTCTTGTAATTCTGAAATAGCCTCAGTAAGAATAGCTGGATAAATTTCCATATTTTGTACCTTTCGTTAAGCTGAGCAGCCGCAATTTCCCCCACACGCACAGCCTTCAGACGAAGATGTTTCAAGTTGAGCGATTCGGCGAGCATGTCTTTCGAGTTTCGAGAAGGGCGTTTCTATAAAAGCGGTTAGTACTCTTTGGGCATCCTCAGATTGTGTAAAATCAGCTGCCACGGCTAAAACATTTATATCATCATTGCGAGC
>JALYRS010000052.1 GCA_030855135.1 bacterium
TTGCTGGTGGCGCGATGGCGTTTTCAAGCGTGTCAGTTGTGCTGAATGCGCTACGATTAAAAACTGTAAAGGTCTAGGTGCAGTATGAATTTATGGATTATATTTCTCACGGGTCTGACTACTGGAAGCTTATCTTGCTTGGCAATGCAAGGTGGATTATTGGCCAGCGTCATTGCTAATCAAGAAGATTCTGATCAGCCGTGGATTGCAGTAGCCTTATTTCTCCTTTCAAAGCTGGTCGCCCATACAATTTTAGGATTTCTTCTCGGCTGGTTAGGTTCTCAGCTAGAGCTAAGTTTGACGGTTCGATTACTTTTCCAGGGATTAGCAGCATTGTTTATGTTGGCCACAGCGGCTAATCTTCTAAATCTGCATCCGATTTTTCGTTACGTAGTAGTGCAGCCACCAAAGGCATTGAGCCGGATTGTTAGAAACTCTAGTAAAGGTAAAGCTGGATTTGCACCAGCTGTACTCGGATTTTTAACTGTGTTTATACCTTGTGGGGTAACTCAAGCCATGGAAGTGCTGGCCATAACTTCCGGCAACCCATTACTAGGTGCCGCAATTATGTTTTTCTTTGTGCTAGGTACATTCCCCCTATTTTCTCTTATTGGAGTGGCAACGGCTAAGCTTTCAGAGACATTTCGCGTACATTTTCTGCGATTTGCAGCTGTAATACTGATATTCCTTGGTTTAAGTAGTGTAAATGGCGTTTTGGTAGTGCTAGATGCCCCAGTTACCTGGGAAAAAATCGTACAACCAGTCAGCTATTTTTTCTCCGATGAAAGATTTGCCTCAAATAGGCGATCAGCTGTGATAGTGAATGAGGCAGGAGTGCAGCCAGTAAATATCATCGCCACCAATGATGGCTACAGCCCGCGAAGCATTACGGTGAAGGCTGGTATCCCCGTGGCGTTGACGCTAGCTACTAAAGATACTTATACTTGCGCTACGTCATTCGTCTTCAAAGAGTTTAATATTAGAATGTTACTTGGACCGACAGATTCTCAAACAGTTTCCTTTACACCTACTGAAACTGGCAAGTATACATTTACGTGCTCGATGGGCATGTATACGGGTGTAATGGAGGTTATTTAATGTTGGGAATTTCATCAAAAGCAACGAAAGGTCAGGAGCTGACTCTGGAAGTAGAAGGCATGCACTGTACCAGCTGTGCCATGAATATCGATGGCGCGTTGGAAGATACAGCCGGTGTACTGAAGGCAGACACTAGTTATGCCCACTCAAAGGTCACAGTCCAGTTTGATCCAAGTTTGACATCGCCTGAAGAACTTAAAAAAGTGATCACAGAGCAGGGCTACTCGGTTAGGGACGAACGCCTCGAGATCGGCGTCAAGTAGCGACTGAGTAAATCACTCGCAAAACAAAGCCCTCCCACCCGGGAGGGCTTTTTCTATGGTGAAGCTTTTTTTCTAGCTAAAGCGACCCAAAGCGCAACTCGCATTAGAATAACCACAATCATGAAGACACTCACAAGTAAACTCAATGATGGAGGTGTTTGCATGCCACCTTCATACCAAGTTGTCCACCGAGCCATTTTCAGCAGTGCTACATGCGCAAATACCAGTAGTACTGCAACATAACCGGTGCGCAGAGTATACCGCCAAACCTTACCACCTAGTAATTGAGCACTGAAAGTATTTGAGATCAGGGCCATGATGGTGAAGATAATGATGGCGAGTAAGCCGGTAAATGGTGGCCAAATACGGCTGGTTGACCAGTTACTACTCATTTGTAACACTTGGAGCGCTGGCAGGGATAATAATAGATGCACGATTGCAAAAGCCCAGCCCACTAAGCCTAAGTACTTGCGATAACGAATACTTGAATCAAATCTATTCCAAAAGTAGCATATTCCACTTAAAATCATTGATAGTCCCATTAGAACAATTGCTGTATCCGCTACGACTTTGTTTAGGACATTAGGGATCTTTAGCCAAGACGTGTAGCCATAGAATACTCCAAATAGAACTAAGCTGAAAATAATCGTGTGAAGATACAAAGTTTTGGTAGAGGTTGGTTTGGTGATGGTCATAGCGCGCATAGAGTATAGCGTAACGAAATAACTATAGCAGTTCAGTGATCTAGATTACATACAAAAAGCTCTAAGATCGGTATATGTATTGATATGCAGATTTTAGTCATCTTCAGCACCGAGGTAGGTACCACCAAAATAGTAGCCCAGACTCTTCAGAAATTACTATCCGCTAAGGACAACACAGTTGTGCTTTATGAAGTGGGTAAGGAGCGAACTCCGCCAAATGTACTTGGCACAGACCTAGTATTGATTGGCTCGCCAACATACTACAACGGAGAACTTGAGTCCAAGATGGCTGAGTTTCTTTCTGATTATGCTCCTAATTTAGCACCGTATAAGGTCGCAGTCTTTAGTCTAGGAGATACTGCTTACGAGCATTTCTGCGGCTCAGCTGAGCTTTTAGAAAGTTGGGTGACGGAGCACGGAGGTAAGTTAACTGTTCCGACGTTACAGATTGATGGCTATCCTGATGATCAGCAGATTAATGAATGGGTAGAGCTCATTTAATAGCTAGCCAGCAGGCTTGTATTGTTCGTTCATACTTTTCTTTTACCGAGTTGCCTTTCATCTCTTACATAATTTTTTAATACTTCAATTAATATAAAGTAACAGGAGAAATATATGGGAATCCTAGAAATTATCGCAGCTGTGCTGCTCGTTTTATGGTTGGGTGGCTTTGCTTTAAATGTAGCGGGTAACTTAATCCACATCCTCTTAGTCATTGCAGTGATTGTCTTTGCCATGAGATTTATCCGTCGAACTGTCTAAATACTTAGGACATCAAGGGTTGCTGGGTGTTTCACTCAGCAACCCAGAGTCAACTGTCTAGCAACTGAGTATAAACTACCAAACGATGTGTGTAGCTTTTGGCAGCGGAGTTGAAGCTGCCGCTGCATGTAATTAAGTTGAGCTGGCGAGTATCGGATTCACCAAAGACTTCTTCTAACGGGAAACTAGCATCTAGATACTCGGCCTTTTTCTGTACTACATAGGTCAATCGAGTTTTATCAGCGCTCTCAACCAATATTTCGTCACCAACTTCAAGCTCAGCCACTTGATAAAAGACTGATGGTTGACCATTTGGATCATCATAATGAGCAGCGATAACAGCATTACCAGCCCCACCGATTTCAGCTCCTAGGTTGTACCAAGCAGCATTACGATGATCAGCCGGAATATCCATTCTTCTTTCCTCATCGAGGCCAACACTTTCAACCAGTACATTTACGCCTAACTTGGGAATGATTAATCGTTCAGGAATAAACGATATTGGCTGATCATCAAAAATCTCAGAGACAAGCTCTGTAGCACTACTTGGCTCCGACTGAGGAAGGGGTGAAGTAAGCTGGTTCTGGGTCTCGTTGGCCCGAAAAAGAACCACTGTCAAACAAATGAATAAAATCGCAAATACAACGCTGTATCTTTTTTTCATACTGAAGCTAGAAAGCACTTGATTAACCAAGTGCTTTCTAGCACTATTTTCTACCTATACATCCACGGCTACTTTGTAAGGGTGCCAAAGCCAGTCAGTGGAGCAGCATCTGGAATAGTAGTGGTTGTTGAAGGTGATGGTGAAGGTGACGGCATTGCGGTCGGGCTAGGACTCATGCTTGCCACCTGGGCATTAACTACTTCTCGGCCAGCAAAGCCTAGTACGATTGCTACGAGTGAGGCAAAAAGAAATTTCTTCATACTCATTCTCCTTTAGTATTTATACTGAGAGTAGTATCAGTGATACTTGTAAGATATTGTGCTAATTAGTATTAGAAACCTGCAAGAAAGAATTTGAAAGTGTTATCACACGCTTACCTAAAGTAAGAGGTGATTCTTACCCGTTTCATTATTAAATTTAGTAGAGTTATTGCATATGGCAAATTGGAACAAGTTGAGTAGCAGAGGCAGAGTTGAGGATAGACGAGGCTTCGGCCCCAGCGCTATAGGTGGTGTAAGTATTACTGGCGTGGCAATATTGTTGTTAGTTAACTATCTCAGTGGGGGTGATATTTCTGACGTTATTACCCAACTTGATTCTTTACCAGCTCAAACGCAAACAGCTGATGATCAGAGTACCTTTGCAGGAGCTGATGAGTATGAGGTTTTTGCGGCAACGGTTTTAGGATCTACGAATGATCTCTGGGAAGGGATTTTTAGCTCACAGTCGAAAACATACACTGAACCTACATTGGTCCTTTTTCGTGGTGCTACGGAGTCTGCTTGTGGGGCAGCTACGTCACAGGTCGGGCCGCATTACTGCCCAGTAAATAAAACAATTTACTTAGATGAGACATTTTTTGATGAGCTGCAGTATCGCTTTGGCGCGCGTGGGGGAGATGTAGCAGAAGCCTACGTTATCGCTCATGAAGTTGCTCACCATGTACAAAATGAGTTGGGCACCCTAGGCATGCAGCGAAGTAATGATGACTCAATCAAGACTGAGTTGCAGGCTGATTGTTATGCTGGTCTATGGGCCAACTCAATTAGGCACTTAGATGTTTTTTCCGAAGGGGAGATACTAGAAGCCCTCGATGCAGCTGCTGCGGTGGGAGATGACAGAATACAGGAAAGGGTTACGGGATATGTTAATCCTGAGAACTGGACGCATGGCTCGTCTGAACAGCGAGTACAGTGGTTTAGTAAAGGCTATGAATCAGGTGATTTTTCGCAGTGCAGTGTAGATTAATATCGCAAAGCTTACACAAAACAGATACTACCTTCATTCAATTTTAATACTTACTTTGTATTGTAAAGAAATAATTATTTCATGCATCAATCATTTTGCTGATGCAGTAGAAGGAGGAGTTATGGCACAAACCATGGTAGCAATGTTTGCTAATCAACAAGATGTAGAGGACGCGATTAATCAACTGAAGAGTTTGAATTATGATCCTAAAGAACTATCAATTGTTATGAAGGATGTTCACAAAGTAGAGGAAATAGAAGAAAATACAGGTACCAAGGTAGTTGCTGGAGCTGTATCTGGGGGTATCACAGGCGGTGTACTTCTGGGATTGGCTGGTTTACTGGTAGGTATCGGCGCAATTGCCATACCCGGACTGGGAGGGGTGTTAGTGGCTGGTCCAGTTGCATCAGCTCTAGGGCTAACTGGTGCAGCAGCCACCGCGACAACAGGCGCAGTTACTGGCGCAATAGCTGGGGGATTACTAGGTGGCTTAATGAGTCTCGGTTTTAGCAAAGATGATGCAGCGATGTATGAAGAAAAAATAAAAGCAGGCGGTATCTTGTTGGCTGTGCCAACCATAGACGAAAGAACCAATGAAGTGAGAGATGTTCTTAGCAGTCATCATGCCACCGATGTGCGGCAACTTAGCATCAATTAAGTAGGTTACTTGAGATACTTAGCAAAGTTTTCAAGATCACCACCGACCCAAAAACTTAGCTGATTACCATGCTCGTCGATTTGAACGAAAGTATGTTGGGTAATAACTTGATAACGGTTTTTAAGCGCAGTTGATTCGTCGTAAGGTACACGGAGGACAGTTAAGCCTTCAGGAATTTGATTACTGTCCTGCTGTAGCTCGGCGTCAAGTGAAGTGCAAGTCGTGCACCAAGGGGCCCAAAAGTATAAAACTACTTTTCCCTTGGTGTGCGCTGCAACAAGAGCGGCTTCACTAAATACAGTATATCCAGGTGCTAGCTCAATAATCTCGGCGTTTGTAGCAGGAGCACTTGCCGTGTCGCAGTTGGCAGCGACAGCCTGATTACATTGAGCAAGGTGATTAAAAGCCAGACCTCCACTCAAAAGTAGGCTGACGACGGTGATGGTGATTACTGACAGTCTTCTTTTTCTAAACATCATTAGAATTGTACCAATACTCTACTTGCTTTGCGAGTGTTACAACACTCTTACCTATTATCAACAGGATTGTGAGTTTTTTGTTGTAGCTTGGTATAAACAGCACAAGAAAGGAGGTAGTATGTCAAAATCTAATCGGGGTTTTGCCAGTATGAGTATTCAGAAGAGGAAAGAGGTGGCAAGAAAAGGTGGCCAGATGAGCCCGGGAAACTTTAAAAATGATAGAGAAAAGGCTCGTAAAGCTGGACAGAAAGGTGGGTCATCTTAGCCGAACTTTAATAAGGTATAATCCTCTTACTTTTTCTACTCCTACTAGCTGGTGAATGAAGAAGGAACATTCAAAAGTGAGATGAGGATAAAATGGCAGAGCTAGGAATGCCCAAGTGGAGTGACATAGTACCTGCTAAACCTAGTATTCTAATTTGGATTGCCACTCATAATGAGTTAGCACCTCAAGAGTGGAGGTGGCTAGATCTTAATGGCCAACCCCTCAGTGTAAATTTCAGCGAGCTGTTCACGCTTTATCATACTGCTTGTGAGCATTGTGAAAGAACGGAAGGGCTCGATAATGGTCGGATGCTGTGGTTCCAGCAGAATTCAAAGTTTAGTAAGTAGACTCTCCAGCCTCAGGGATAGGTAACGCCAGATTTTTATCTGGCGTTT
>JALYRS010000013.1 GCA_030855135.1 bacterium
CTGTTAGACATTCCAGTACTTTACTATCCGGGCCAGCATCGATTAGTACTTGAGTAAATTGATGGTAGATGAGGATCGCATCACCCTGCCCCACATCACAAAAAACTAAGTGTATGTCCTGATCAGGCCATCTCCACCAGATATATCCAGTGAAGATACACACTCCCACCAAAACGAGCAGTAGGAACTGGATAACTTTTCTCATGGCCACACACTTAACCCAAACTTTAACCGTAATTTTCTCTGGTGTTTTTGTTTTACAAACTGAACAGCACCTAGCATCGTCACATACCAAAGTATTAGCCAAACGAGGGGAATTTCTCCACCAATAGTGATCATACCTCCCTCGCCCCGGTCAAAAACCTTCATTAGAGTCTCAAATATCGATCCAATTACTAGCTGTGGCGTCATCACAACTGGGGTAAAAACCGCTAAAAGACCACTCAATTTAGCAAGACCATAGAGTACGAAAGCATACATTCCTGAAACAGTCAGGGCTTCTCCCACCATCACTAGTGGCGGATTTGCAATCAAGCTTATCCAACTTACTTCACTGAAGTTATAGAGCAGCAAGGGCGCAGTGAAGAGCTGGGCAATGATGGTGAGGACAAAGACTGACTTTCCCTCTTTTAGAATTCGTGCGGCGATATTTTGTGAGCCCACGGTGGGAGTAGCAGTAACCTCAACCGATGAGATGCTACTTAGCGTACCAAGTACTGGAGATACCAGTATCAGCCCCAAAGTTGCTAAAAAAGATAATTGAAAGCCCAGTCCTTCAACCACGGCAGGCTGGATAACAAATAACAGCAAGCCACACACCACCAAGGCCCACAGCGGGTGATACTGGCGCCTAAACCGTAAATGAGCCGTCATAGATAAGCTGGCCATGATTGCCGCTCTAAGTAAGGGAACTTCTGCCCCGGCTACTTCAACGTAGAAACTTAAAACCAGGCTTAAAAAAATAAGTGCCGCTACAGGTACGTAAAAACGGCTAATGAAACCCCGAGCTATACTCAACACTATGCCGACATTACTCCCAGAAGCTGCGACTAAATGCTGAATCCCAATAACTTTAAATGAGTACTTCATGCTCTCGGTAAATAAAGTTGTATCGCCAAAGACCATACCACTCATAATCGCTACTTGAGGAATAGGTAAATACCTCAGGCTGTCTTGTAAGAAGGAATCTCGTAGGTCATTTAAAAATTCATACATATTCATACTACTCTTAAGAAGGCGAAGTGATTGTATTATTTTGCTACTTCTTATCTTGCTCAATCAACATAATAAGGTCTATAAATTGCTTTAGCAGTCATTTCGACCTAACCGCTAAATGAGCCAAGTATTGATAATGATTCTTGAGTAAAGACAGATCTCGCATATACACATTTTTGCTTGTTCTTAACATCAGCCTTCGGTATATATTCTTCCTCAGATGACTTGCGTCCTCTAACTGGCATTATTTCCCACATTTGGGTCTTATTAATATAATTGCATTATAAATGCAAGTATTATTATTACTTTAGACATCAAAATACTACTAATATAATCATATCTGCATCATATAAGCCTATCAAAATTAGATACGAAAAAGACATACATATAATATTTATAGATTTACTTGCTAATTCTCGTCTTTCCTCCTAGGTTTATTACCCAATAATGCCATTTGTTGAGATCCATAGAATCTTATAATAATTTCCCATAATGCTAGAGCGTTACCATTGATTTGATCTCTGCAAAGATTTTCTCCGTAACTATTTCTTTTGAGATCAGCTCATCAATGTTGGTATATGGTCTATTCTCAATTATCGAGGCTGCTCTTTTCTCACCAATAGAAGGTAGACTTTCTAACACCGATTGAGGTGCAGAATTAAGTGAGATTCCATTACTACTCTCAGAATTGATACTAGGTGCTGTTGAAATTTTGGCTGATTCACTGGCAAACGGGATATAAATTTTTTGACCGTCCGAGACGCGCTCAGCGAGATTAAGGTTTTGTGTCACATGTCGGGCATCGGCTGCCGGGGACAGCCCGCCTGCTTCGGCAACTGCTTGAGCCACCCTATCACCATACTTGACCTTATAGACACCAGGCTGATCTACAGCCCCTCGAATATCAACAATGATCGTGCCTATCTTACTCTCATCTAAATCTGGTGAAGCTAGCGCTAGCTCTGCGGTTGAGGCACGTGTTAGCAACCATGCGCCGACGGCAATAAAACTAATACCTATCAAGATACCGAGAATTGCTACTACTCCCTTGATTTTTACTCGAGTTCTAAGGGACAAAAATTGATGAAGTAATGAAGTATCTAACACTCTTCCGACTATAGAGGTGCTACCTTACATTAACTGTAGAGTACAGACTAACTAACCACAAAATTTAGAATTTTGCCTGGTACAAAAATTGTTTTGACAACTTTTTTATCTTTAAGCCACTTTTGAATTTGAGGTGAAGCTAGAGCCAGCTCAACGATACTCTCTTGCTTTTGTCCTACTTCAGCGCTCACCTCGAGTTGGTCGCGCAGCTTCCCGTTTACCTGTACAGGAAGACTAATACTGTTAATGGCTGCCAAAGTCCCATCCACCTCTGGCCAAACAGAAAGATGAACACTCTGATAGGCACCGCTTTTGAGCAGCGATTCATAATCCTGCTTCGGGTCGTTTGAGCCTGGGTTCGGGTGTGAATAACTCAGATACAGCTCTTCGGCTAAGAACGGTGCGAACGGTGCTAGCATTTGGATAAATGACTTCATATCTTCGCCCGGCAGGCCTACCAAATGGTCCTTGGCACTCTCCCAGCTGTTTACTAACTCCATCATCGAAGCAATCGCGGTGTTAAATTTCAACTTAGGAATATCATCACTCACTTTTCGTAAGGTTTGGTGAAGTTTCTGACGAAGAGGCATCAGTACCGTATCTGGCAAAGTGTCTGTAGTAGCACCTGGAGTTACATTTTCTAGGTAGGTGACGACTAAAGCATGAGCTCTGATTAAGAACCTGTATATACCTGCGACTGCACTGATATCCCAGGGCTTATCCGCTTCAAGTGGCCCCATAAACATCTCGTACATCCGTAAGGTATCTGCCCCAAACTTCTCGATCACATCATCAGGGCTAACGACATTACCTTTGCTCTTGCTCATTTTTTTACCATCAGGTCCGAGAATCATGCCTTGATGCCGCATCTTTTGAAAGGGTTCATCGACACTCAAGTAACCCTCATCTCGCAAAAACTTGGTGAAAAATCTCGAGTATAAAAGGTGTAGCACAATATGTTCTGGTCCGATCATATAGAGATCAATCGGTAGCCATTTACTCAACTGTTCTTTATTGGCAAACGCCTGATCAGATCGTGAGTCCAGATATCTTAAGTAGTACCAACTCGAGTCCACGAAGGTATCCATCGTGTCAAACTCTGGGCGCCAGCCTTTGCCATATAAGCGCTCGGTTCGTTCAATGAACTCAGGTGACGACTTAAGTGGTGACTCACCGGTGGGCTTGAAGTCTACATCTGTTGGTAATGTCCAGGGCAAATGTTCTTCTTTAACAGGATGTGCGTTACCCTCGGGGTCATATACAACCGGAATCGGCGCACCCCAATAACGCTGGCGGGAAATCAACCAGTCTCGTAACTTGTAGGTTGTTTGCCACTGGGCATGACCTTGAGTAATCAGCCACTCGGCAAATGCTTCTTTATCATCACCTCGGGAGTTTCGACCTGTAAACTCACCGGAGTTAAGTAACCTGCCTGCTGCTTCTGATGCCTGAGTACCTTGGCGTACAGCTTCATTGAGGTCAGCATCTTCATACTCAATTACTTGAGTAATTGGCAAGTTGTACTTTACTGCAAACTCAAAGTCACGGTGATCATGAGCAGGTACACCCATCACAATAGCGGTACCCACCCCCATCAAGACATAATCAGCCACAAATAATGGCACTGCCTGGCTATTTACAGGATTAATCAACTGCAAGCCTGTATCGACGCCGGTCTTATCCTTCTCACCAACTCTTCGTTCCTCTTCTGTTTTGTGCTTAGCATTCTCGAGATAGCTGCTTATTTCAGCTTTTCTGGCTGCTGGTACTTGTTCAAGCAGAGCCAACTCCTCAAACTTCTCGGGCGCGATCACCATAAAGGTTACCCCGTAAATTGTCTCCCAATACTTGGTCCAAGCTGTCAGCTTGAGGTCAATAGCCTTGAGGGCAAAATTAATGCTTAGACCTTTACCTTTACCAATCCAGTGAAGTTGCTGCTGTTTCGTCGCGGCTGGCCAATCGACTGTATCGAGGCCGGAGATCAGTTCATCTTGATATGCTGTAATTTTGAAGTACCACTGCTCCAGTTCCTTCTGAATTACCTTCGCCCCACAGCGCTCACACTCACCATTGACCACTTGCTCGTTTGCCAAGACAGTTTGGTCTTGAGGACACCAATTGACCATACCAGTGCCCTGATACGCTAGACCTTTTTTGTAAAACTGTAAAAATAACCACTGAGTCCAGCGGTAGTACTCTGGATGATTTGTAGCGATTTCGTTGGCCCAATCATAAGAAATACCAATTCGTTTAATCTGGCGGCGGAAGTTGTGAATGGCTTCATTAGTAGTAATAGCCGGATGTACACCTGTTTTAACCGCATAATTTTCTGCTGGCAAGCCAAAAGCATCCCAGCCTACAGGAAAAAAGACTGCTTTGCCATGCATTCGATGAAATCGGGCTAAGATATCTTGAGCTGTGCTTGATTCTACGTGACCTACATGAAGACCCGCCCCAGAAGGGTAGGCAAAAGCAATCAGTAGGTACTCTTTTTTTAAGTCGTCGCTGGGTTTTTCCGTTTGTTGAAAAAGTTTTTGATCACTCCACCATTGCTGCCACTTTGGTTCTGTTTCTTGAGGTAAATAAATGGAATTTGCCATGGCGAAGTATACCATATTACCAGCTACGGACTACTCAGCTTCACTCCAACACTATATACTCATTGGATGTCCGTTTTATACAATACTCTGATTATCTTGTCCTCAATAGTAGCCGCTTTCATATGGGTGAGTACTCCAGCTTTGCAGCCATACTCACTTCAAGTGCTAGCTTTGGCCATGATTTTATATTTAGTACTGAAAAAATTCAGCCGCAGTGGCTGGTGGCACCTAGCGCCTGGATTCATGTCGCTAGATATGGCTTGCCTAACGTTCTCGACGCTTTTACTAATCGGTGCTACTGGAAATACAAACTCACCCTTTTTTGCCGTGGGCTACATTCACCTTTTTCTTTTAATCTTCACCGCACGAGTTCGAACAGCCTTACTAGCTACAGGCGGCGTAATTCTTTTTCACTACACCATTAACCCTGAGCTAACTATGGCGAATGCTGGTCAGCTCTTAAGCTTGCCGGTGATGAGTTTCTTCTTTTTATTTGCTAAAGATCAGTACTTAAAGGCGTACCACCAGCGCCAGATAATTGAAGCAGAAAATAATTTTCTATCTGCTTGTCAACTTGACCAACGCAAACTGTACGAGATTTTGGCATACTTTATTAAACCTAAACTACAGCAGTTACAACAACTGATGGCATTTCCTCAGCAAAATCAACAGTTAGTGCTGAGCCAGTTAACATTACTACAGCTCGAAGTTGAGAAAACATTAGCTAAGATAGTAGATGATGCAACTAAAGAAGATGACACCCCTAAAGAATAAGCTCATCGTGGCAATGGGTGTTTTCACTGCAGCAGCTCTTTTGCACTCAGCTCACCAGACAGCTTTAGCTGAGCGCTTAGAGTCAGATTCGTACGTAATCCAGTTTGGCAACTTCAATGTCACTTCTGGCCAAAAAAGTAGTGCTTCATATACTGTCACTGATACCGTGGGACAAACAGGCGCTGGACCATTTGGGCAGTACGGCAGCTCTAGTTACTTCGTAGGTGCAGGTTTTCAGTATATCTATCAAATAGATACTTTTTCTTTTCGCTTATCACGTACCGCGGTTGATCTAGGCGTCGTGACTCCTGATTCTCATAACTCGGGCTCACACACCATGAGCATTACTACTCGCGGTGCCGGTGGATATGCAGTCTCTGCCTACGAAATTCATCCACTACGAACTGTAGGTGGCGGCAATGTGATAGCCGATACCACCTGTGATGCTGGTACTTGCGATGAAACATCGGCCGCTATCTGGAGTAACCAAAGTATCCCTGGCTTTGGCTTTAATATGACTGGTAATGATATCCCTACAGATTTTACTAGTAGTAACTACTTTAGGCAGTTTGCTGACGCTTCATTAGTAGAGCCGATGCAAATCGTCATGAGCTCAAGCTCAATTAATACTGAGCGCACTGCCACTGTCACGTATAAGGTTGGGGCTCCTGGTTCTCAGGCAGCCGGCGCCTATCAAACAGGCGTAGTATATGTAGCAGTACCTGGATATTAGATAGTAATTACTATGAAAAATTTGATTCCTACTGTTGCCATACCCTTACTCCTTATTGCGGTGGCTTTCAGCATCTTTGTAAAGCAGGTGGTGGCTCAAGATACAGGACTCGGACTTAGCATCTCTCCGCCAGTGCAGTATATAGAAGCCTTGCCTGGTCAGAGTATTACTCATACTATAATTGTAGAAAACACCAGTGCTTTCCCTGTCACTATTTCACCTAAACTGGTAGATTTCGAGACTGAGAAAATCACCGGTCGAGTTCAGCTTCAAGATACCTTAACTTTTCCCTACCTAACACAAAATCCCAATCAGCTGTGGAAACCAACCGAGCTGGCAGCCGGTGAGAAGTATACTTTTTCCGTTCCCATGAGTATTCCTGATGATGCCACGGAACAAGAGTATCACTTGACGTTTATTGCCGGTGCCCAGTCTGTGTCGAGTGTTGAACTTGATTCTGCTACTCAAACGTCGGTCACTGGTAACATTGCTAGCAATATTATTGTCACCATTTCGCCTCTGCAGCAAAATCGTAGTAAACTCAGTTTATTCAAGTTGAAGGGTCCTCGTGTTGTTGACAGTCTGCGGCCAATCTCATTCCAGTACGTGGCTAAAAATACTGGCTCCACTGCTACCCCAGCATCTGGCAGTGCCACGCTGAAAAATGGTTTTGGGAGCACTCTCTTGCGAGCAGAGGTTTGGCCTGACGTAATCTTGGCCCAAAGCGAAAGGTTACTGCGATTTTTCCCTAAGAATCAAGAATCAACTGAGTTGAGTACTGCTACCCCTGAAGAAACTTTTCGATACTCAGCCCCTTTTCTTATTGGTACATATGAACTGGAAGTGAGGCTATACTCACCCTTTTTGCCTGAAAATGAGGTCACTACAAATGAAACAATCATCGCACTGCCGATCTCGATTTTAGTTGTCACATTTGTTATTGCTCTATTAGGCGTACTGTACTGGCTTTCTGCCCGAAAACTACCTCTTGTTTAGCATATAGTTTTGTGCAAAAGTAGTGTATTGCTTTGTTGTAAGCTGCGTTTAAGTTGTTCGTGAGTCACCTTTATGTTTTCAAGATCCATTTCTAAAAGCACTGCCAAGAGAATAAAAAAAGTACTCGCCTTGCCTTTAGGTTTCGTTTTCTTCTTTGCCATGGCTTTCGTCAACAATCAATTAGAGTCCGCCAACTTAACTAGTGTCTCCCTGACCTTAGCCAACTCTCGCCCATCATTTCGAGGCGCTCTCACTACTGGCAACACTGCCGGTTCCTCAATTATTACTATCAATACCACCCCAGGTGCCTATCCTTCGACTTCATCTGCCCAACTAGTTGAGGGTGATGTATTGAGAATTGGTGAAATTTATAGTTTAGGTAGTTACACAGTCGCTAGCACTAGCTCTAACGCCGTGATTAGCTTGACTTCCTCCCTGGCAGCAGGTGACGCAGATTCAGGTGATGATGTAGTTGCTAGTAGCTCAGGCTCACTGACTGTGCGCTTTACAACCGTAAGTGCAATTACTGATGGTGGCTTTCGAATCTTAGTACCAGCTCTGTCTAGTGACACTGCTTCTGCAGATGGTATCCCCGACGGTGGCTTCTTTGACTTCGGTCAGACTGCGCCTACGATTACTTGCCCAACTAACCTTACTGGTTACACTTTTTCAGCTGGCGCGGCCGCCGCATCAACTGTGACAATTGGTAGTACTGATTACCATGCATACACATGTGAATATACTGGTGCAGGTGCGGTGAGTACGGCTTTTGATGGCACAACTAATGGCGCCATTGTTGTTAGTAGCGTTATTAATCCCGCACCAAAAACCAACCACACCATAGGTACAGCTGATACATACAATATTATTGTTCAACATTTGGACACCAGTGACGTCGTAGTCGATAGTACTACCGCCGGCTTAGGTGTCATCGAGGCTGTTCGTGTAACAGCAACAATTCCTCCACAAATCAGTTTCCGCATCATCGGCTTAGCCGCTGGTACATCTGCCTGTGGTGTTACAACTAATGTCTTAACCACCCCAGCAGCGGTGCCATTTGGTGAGATCTCCATTGATGCCTTCACTAACGCGGCCCACAGCTTAGCTGTCTCAACAAATGCTACCAACGGCTATATCGTGACAGCACTAGAAAATGATCAATTAGGCCGCAATGGTGGTGCATGTGCTGGTGATCCAACTACCAGTGCAACCTGTATTCGTGATACTGCCGGCAATGGTGGCGCCATGACTCATACAGCTTCTGCAGAGTGGACCAATGCTAGTACAGCTAAAGGTTTCGGCTACTCATTACACGATGTTAATGGCACAACCACAGAGGCCTTTGCTTACACTACTGCCACTGGTAACTGTACTGGCACCTACTGTGCTCGACAGTTTGCCGATGCCGATGGAGATATCACTTCACCAAATGAAGCACCTGTCAGTATCTTTAGCGGCACCACAGTAGCAGATAACCATAACCTGTATGTCTGTTACCGCATTGTGGCCTCAGTTACCAATGCCTCCGGAAACTATGAGAACTTCGTAGTCTACCGAGCAACAGCAACATTCTAATGTTAGTAATATTATATCGCCAAAAAACTGTCCAATGAAATTACACTCAAGACCATCTAACCTCGCCAGCTTAACCACCTTAAGTGTTGCCACCATTATCAGTGGCTTAGCTCTCTTCTCTTTCACCTTACCAGCTGGAGCCCAGATTTCACCAAGTGAGCCAGTGAGTACAACCGCTCCTGCTCCTACGCCTTCACTAGACCAGCAGTCTATTCAATTAGAAGAACCAGCTACTCCAGGCTTACCAAGTGATACTTTGACTTTGACAGCTATTCCTCCTCGCTTAGGCGATGAAGAAGAGATGCGCATTGCCCCAGGTGAAAAGATTCAGACGAGTGTCAGAATTAAAAATAGCTCAAATCAAGCTATCGCGATCGAGACTTTGGCTGAAGACTTCATTTTAGGTGAAGATGGCGTGACCCCAGTACCAGTTGGTAATGACGTTTCCAACCGTTGGAGTTTAGCGCAGTGGATCACACTTTCCCCTACTACCCAAACACTCCAACCCCAGCAAACAGCAACGGTGAATGTGTTAATTGAAGTCCCTAGTGATGCTTTGCCTGGCGGTCATTATGCCATGATCATGCATCAGCCAGTCGGTGATCAAACAGCGGGAGCCTCTCAATCAAGAATCGGACAGCGAGTTGGTACTTTAGTTTACTTCATAGTTGATGGTCCAATTAATGAACAAGCATTTGTTCGCGAATTTAAGTTCAATAACTTTAGTGAATATGGTCCAGTTCCTTTCTCTTTTAGTGTAGAGAACATGTCTGACATTCACATTACACCACGAATCGGCATTGAAATTTTTAATATTTTTGGTCAACGAGTTGAGACACTAGCTGTTGAGTCAAAGAATGTCTTCCCGCTTCTCAGTCGTGACTTTGAGGGTCAGTGGGATCGAGTTTGGGGCATCGGCCCTTACACCGCCAAGATGACCATGAGTTATGGCACCAGTGGTAGCGTGGTTATGGCAAGTACTCAGTTTTGGCTGGTACCAATTAAGTTAGTGATTGCAATTGGTGCAGGCCTCGTCGCAGTGCTCGGAATCTTGGTCGCAGTTCGTCGCCATATCTTACATCGACGTAATAATGATTCTGCCCGTGTGAGATCACTGGAACAAAAAGTTAAGGAATTAGAACAAGAGAAGTTGCAAAAATACGAGTAACTGCATTCTACCAGTCGCTCGGACAGGTAGCACCTATGTCCGGACAGCCCGCCCCTGGTTCCATCCATCTCAAGAGACTAACTAAATTCGCAGTCATTGCTTCACTAGTAGTGTTGGGCGCTTTGTCACTGCCTTCCTTTTCCAGGGCTCAAGAAGGTGGCGTTGATATTGATGAAACAGTCCAAACCAATCCTAAAGAGCGGGAGCCGATTGTTTCAGCTACTGTGCCGGATAATGCCCCACCCGTTACCCCCATTTTAATTCGTCCCAACAATAATAGTTACGTTACTACCAGCCGACCACAATTAGTCTGGCAAGCATCAAGTGACTACAACGGCATTGCCAGCTATGAACTCTATCTTAATGGAGTGAATCTTTATGGCGGTCTGCCGCCTACATCAGGAACCGTAGTCACCAGTGAGTACACACTGACGTATGATCTAGTACATGACCAATATATCCTAGTTCCCGCAACGGGAATTCCTGATGGGACATATACCTGGAAGATCAAGGTTTTTGATACCCTCAATAACTGGGCAGAGTCAGTGACCTGGACATTTACCATCGATACCCAGGCTCCTAGCTTCGTGGTGACCCAAATTGGAGACGAAGAGGTGAGTATTTCTGCTCAAGACATTAGCACAATTCCGATAACACCATTAGTTTTAGATGATAATGAACCACTAATCTCAGCCACTGGTGAAGCCTTTAGTGCGGTAGAGGTGACTGTTCTGATTCCTGGTGATCCAACTCAAGTCTATAACACGACGATTAATGAGAATGGCCTTTGGTCACTGCAGTTGGGTATCTTGCCTCGCGATGTGGTTATTACGCTCAACTTTGAGATAACTGATCCGGCAGGTAATTTTAGCGTTTTAACTGGTGTCCAGTTTATTATTCCTAGTCTGGTAATTGTGTTTCCTCCGGCATCCGCCTCACCAAGCCCCGGTGCTACTTTAGAGCCCGGTTCTAGCCCCCCAATTTCACTATTTCCTGGGGCTACGCCAATACTTGAGTCTTCACCCATCCCTGGCACTGGACCCTTAATTACTATCATCTACCAGCCCCCAAGAGAAGTAATTTATAATGGTTTTCAGGAGCTGGTGGAGAGCCTTCCCACAGGTATAACTACTCTGCTTTCGTTTGTGCCGGATGGAATCAAAAGTGGTCTGCTAGCTGCTGCACCATTTTCTGTGGCTTTGCTGGCTATCGCTATACCGCTGACTACAGCCATCGCGGTGGCCACTCAGTTTGGCTGGCAGCTTTCGCCTGGTATTCTCCTAAGATTACTCCAAGCATTAGGTCTCATTCCCGCAGGGAAACCTCAAGGTATCGTCTACGACACTTTTACGGGTCGAGGGGTACCATTTGCTGTAATTACAGTTAGAAGCTGTCCTGGCACAGCTGATGCTATTCTCGAGACAGTTGTCACCGACTCTTCGGGTATATATAGGGGTTTAAAGCTATTAGCAGGCTGCTATACACTCGAGGTGGCACATCAAGATTATCGCTTTCCCTCTACCCAACCTCGAGCTGCTTACTTGAGAGTTTCTGATTACTACTTGGGTGAAGAGTTTTCGGTTAAAGAGAATGAAGAGCCACTCTTTATGATTCCTGTCGACCCGCTCCAACCAGGCAAACGACCCTCAGTAGCTACTAAGTTGCGCATATTTATTGCCTCTTCAAGTCGACTCAGAGATCTGCTGTCGCTACCATTGTTTGTCATATCGGGGTTGCTGGCGATTATGTTCCCTACCTTGATAAATATACTTTTCTTTGGCCTCTACTGCGCGATTTTCTCGTACAAGGCAGTCTCTTGGTTTAGGATACCCATAGTAAGCGGCACCGTTGTCAACGATCTAGGCGTTGGCGTGGTAGATGTAGTAGTCAGGATCAGGCTTTCCGGAAGCTCTGAGCTTGAGGCAATCATGCTTACCGATGCTCTGGGCAGCTTTAGGCATTACGGTGCTAAGAACACGTACCAGCTACAGTTTAATAAAACGGGCTATCAGTGGTCCACAGAGGCATCTCCCTTGGCTGCCTATGAAGTAGATGCCAACCAGGAACCAGTCGTAGTCGTCATTACAATGCAGCCAGCATAGGTCTAATAATTGATTCCCTAGTACAGCACACAGCAATCCTGCAGTGCTTCGATCATTCGCCTAACTACAGATATGGTAGTGATGTTTTTTAGTGGCGCCAGCACCCCCTCAAACAAAAAGCCTATAGTTGCAGTGTTGTTGCACTAAAACCACTGGCTACTTATATGAACAGAATCAATACCCTATGGCATACATTCGCATAATGCAAAAAGGGCTAATTTCAGATATGTGGGTATACTATGGCAATATTTGACAGCATTAGGATTGTCGCAAATATCCCTTATATTTACTGCATACTCAATATATTTAATTACTGCAGAGTTATCTTATACCAAATTACTATATCAAATAGTATTTTACTGTTTTTAAATTTTTCTCAAAATATATCACCCGAAAGTAGATAATAAATGAACAAATTTAATACTCCAAATAGAATGTGAAGAAGTTGGGAGTAAAGTCATCACGCATAAACGCAAACTTACTCTAGTAGAATCAAATAAGAATGAGGCGAATCATTTAACAGCTTCTTGAAACTCAAATAAGACTGTTTTCGCCTGCGCCAAGGTTGGGTAATATACAGGGATCAATCCCCTGTCTTCAGCAACCAAATCACAAAAGTGATTGAACAACGAATTGAATCGCAATTTATCTTGACTGTTCAATTCTTTAAATACCACATTCCTGCTTATCAGTCGTAACAGCTGATTGCTAATACCAGAGTAGGCATTGCCTTGGTCTAATACCGCATAATATTCAAGAATCTTATCTGTATTCATACCAAAGACCCAGTCTTTAACACTAATAACAACCACTGCGTCCTGATATCTCGAACTACACTCATGAAAGACTTTGTTTGGGAGCTGCCCAGGGTAAAGATAACTGCCTCTAGTCAAGGGAGCACAACCTTGCTTGATCAAGAGAGACCTCAAGAAACGAAACTGCTTATCTGTGCTAAGAGCTTCCTTGAACAGAATCAGGTGCCAGACAGGTTGCTGGCTGGTTATAGGTAGTAAAACCGGTATTTCCTCTTGAATGGCTAGCTTTCCCTTATCTGTAATCCTAATGAAGCTTTCCGCTCCCAGCTTTTCTATGGCAATGAACTGCTTGTTTTTAAGTAAATATAGTAGTGATCGTTTGCCAGCTGGCGATAATTCACCAATAATATCCGAAACAATAGCCTGAGATACCCTAAATGGAGCCTGGTGCTCCGGTTTATAGAGAAAAATAAGTAATTTTCTTGCAGATTTTTTCATAATTATTACTCAAAACTGAGACTGCGTTTATCGTCAGTCGAGTAGGATCTTCACTTAATATAACCGAAAGGTCCTGTTATGCACATTTTACAGTTCATAAAACATAAAACTGTTAATATTAGCCTGGTAGTACGACAAACAAAGCATTGAGCTTTGTTTTCGCTACACATAAACATCTTTTCTGAACAATTACACAGTACACTTTTTAGACCAAGTATTCAATCTTTTTATCCCTCCGGAAACTCAAGACGGCTGTTTTTATCCGCTGAATTGCAATAAGGAATCGTTTTGATCTCTTTGAAAATATGTGAAATTTAAATCGATTTTACTTAGATGGGTCGTATCTAGCCTGGGTATTTCTATGAATTTATTATTTGATTTTCTCCTCTGGTAACCAGATATTGCTACCTTCTTGCAGAAACTCTACACTAATTCTTACCGGTTTCTTATGTCTAATCAATCTGGTTAGACACAATTCCCTAGTAGTAGAAAAATATGTCTGTCCGTAGTCGTTATCTTTCCAGCATTTCCTTGGCCTTTTGCACATACACTGATCGGTGTGGTTTGAGTGTGGCTGACGAGCAAGCTGCAGCCTCACTACTTCGCAACTTCGTAGCTCAGAAAAAAGACCTGACCGGTTGGCCACTCAGTGAGCTAGAGGCATACATCGAGAACAACCCTTCAGTCGAATCATCCACCACCACGGCGATCGCTGAGTGCGTGAAGCAGTTTCTCACCAAATACCCACCTCACCAGATCAGTGTGTTTTTACATGAGTATTTATTAGCACTCAAGCAAGAAGGCTGCTCACCAGCGACCATTCGAAATTACCGTAGTGACATCAACCAATTTTGGTCATTTGCTCCTAAAAATTCATTGGAAGAGCTTTTAACAAAACCCATAATAGCCAGTTTCGTGCGATATCAGCGTCAAAAACAACTACAGGCAAGTAGTATTCGGAGAAAGTTCGCTGCCATTTGCCAGTTTATGCTGTGGGCAAACCGACAAAGCCTGATTAATGCTGATCTCCAGTGGATCGGACACCAGGATAGCCTGGAGAAACTTCTTGAAAGGACTGCTACTACCGTCGCACCAGTCATCCTGCCAGACCCAACCGCCACCCCGATTGTGACTACACAGCCTGCTATCACCTACACCGATCATGAGAGACGCTACCCTTTAGCCAGAAGATATCAGGAGCAACGAGCTCACCTCAAAGATCAGTTAGCTCAAGTGAGCCAAAAGTTACGCCAACGAAGTCAGGTGTACATCTTGCCGTATCTCAACTTAGCTTTCCTCTGTCTCTTCTTCCTCGGTCTAGCTGTGTTTGGCTACCAGCAGTTCAACCGAGATGTGCCTTCACCTCTGGCCTACCCCAGCTCACCAGTCACCCCTAACCGAGTGCTGTCTTTCCAGGGTCGCTTGACCGACACCGCACAGAACCCCTTAGTCACCTCAACTGATATGACGTTTAAATTATTCAATGCTGGTCCGGGTACAGGCGGTACTGAGCTCTGGAACTCGGGCACTTGTGCAGTTGACCCAGATCAAGATGGTATCTTCAGTGCTGGCCTGGGTTCCGACTGTGGCTCGCCCATTGGCTCTAGCGTCTTTAGTGAAAATGCTAATGTCTGGTTAGAAGTAGGCGTCGAGGGTGAAACCTTAGCTCCTCGCCAGCCAATCCAGACAGTGCCTTACGCCTTGAATTCGGAAACTGTCCAGGGCTACCCAATCACAGCTTCGGGTGCAGCTACCGTTAACACGATCCTGACTATGAACTCGGCTGGTGAAGTGGTCTTAGGCGAAGTATCACCAAAGATTAAGTCTGGTAGCGGTACCTTCACCATTGAAGGCTCAATACTGTTACTCCAGACTACCAACAACGGCAATATTATCCTCGATGCCAATGGCAGTGGTAGTACGATCATCCGCGATTACTTGAGTGCCCCTGGGGCGACCATCTCAGCTACTTACGCCGGAGCTACCCCATTAGTGGTCAATGGCACTGGCGGCCAGATCTTATCACTTGCCAATAACGGCAATATCACGGCTGCTGGAACTCTAACTGGCCTGACTGGTCTCAGTTCATCGGGCAGTATTACTTTTTCTGGCTTGGCAAATGGTTTGGTCCGCGCTACTAGTGGAGTCCTGTCAGGTGGCGCTACTGTGAACCTCGCTAGTGACGTCACCGGCGTCCTACCTATCGCTAACGGCGGAACGAACAAAAATATTACTCTAATTCCCGGTGCCATTTTCTACGCTGACGCTGACACTTTTGAGATGACAGCGGCTGGTACCACCAGTGATTGTTTATTAAGCGGCGGCGCTGGTGCTCCAACCTGGGGAAGTTGTGCCGGAGCAGTTAGTAGCTCAATCTTATGGCACCAAGTAGCTGGCACCTCACAACTTAAAAATACTACTCTTGATCTATTGGTGGGTGGAGCGGCAAGTAGCTCTGCTAAGTTTGCGGTGTTGAATGTTAACTCTGGCACACCAACGGCTAGTGTCTCTGCAGGCACAGCGGGCGGCACCTACATCACCGCCGATGGCACTATCCAGACAACGGCCAACCAAAACATGACCATCGGGGGTAACACCACTGGCAACATCACTCTCTCACCGCTCAGTGGCTCAGGTACTGTCACTTCTACTGGCAGCATGAACTTGAGCACTGGCAAGGATTACCAAATTAATGGCACGTCCGTATTGAGTAACAACACCCTCGGATCAGGTGTAACCACCTCATCTCTCACCACAGTGGGTGCTCTGAGTACTGGCACAATTGCTTCAGGCTTTGGCACTATTACAACTGCCAACACTATCACCGGCACCACTCTCAACGGCACTACCGGTATTAACACTGGTGCTTCAGCTGGCACACAACGCATCGATGCATCAGGTAACTTGGTCAATATTGGCAACATCACTGCTACCGGCACTCTCTCACAAACTGGCGCCTCTACTTTAGCTGGCGGTGTCATCAACTTGAACACCTCATCAAATAATGCCACCAACATCGGCACCGGCACTACTACGAGTACCGTCGCCATCGGTGGTGGTTCAAATCAAGTTGCCATCAATAGCAGTATCTGGGATATCTCAGGTCCTGGCGTTGCTTCTGGCCTCACCGGCATCACTTCCTCTGGCACTATCACCTTCTCTGGCCTGTCCGATGGCATAGTTAAAGCTACCAGCGGCGTGCTATCAGGTGGCAACTCTGTTTCGCTAACTACAGATATCACTGGCGTCCTCCCACTGGCCAATGGTGGAACTAATAAAAACTTAACAGCTGTCACCGGCGGCATTGTGTACTCAGATGCTGATTCATTTGAAATTCTAGCGGCCGGCTCCAGTAATGAATGTTTACTCTCAGGTGGCGCTGGTGCACCGACTTGGGGTAGTTGTGCTGGTGCAGTCTCAGGATCAATACTTTGGCAACAAGTTGCCGGCACTTCTCAGCTAAAGAACACCACACTCGACTTATTAGTCGGTGGCACATCCACTGCCTCTGCTAAATTTGCAGTCTTAAATGTTAACAATGGCACTCCAACAGCCAGTGTCTCAGCCGGTACCACAGGTGCTTCTTACATCACCGCAGCTGGCACTATCCAGACTACCGCTAACCAAAATATGACTATCGGTGGCAACACTACCGGTAACATCACCCTCTCACCACTAAATGGTTCAGGCACTGTGACCTCTACCGGCAACGTTAACTTGAGCACCGGCAAGGTGTACCAGATTAATGGCACGTCCGTCTTAAGCAACAACACATTAGGATCTGGTGTGACTACCTCATCTCTCACCACAGTGGGAGCACTTAGTACTGGCACAATTGCTTCAGGCTTTGGCACCATTACGACTGCAAACACTATTACCGGCACCACTCTCAATGGCACTACTGGTATCAACACCGGCGTTTCTGCTGGCACACAGCGAATTGACGCTTCAGGTAACTTGGTCAATATTGGCAACATCACTGCGACCGGCACCCTTTCACAAACAGGTGCTTCTACTCTGGCCGGTGGTGTCATCAACTTAAATGCTTCCTCAAACAACGCAGTTAACATCGGTACCGGCACTACTACTAGTACTGTCTCCATCGGTGGTGGCTCTAATCAAGTTGCGATAGATAGTAGTATCTGGGATATTTCAGGTCCTGGCGTCGCTTCTGGCTTAACTGGTCTCACCTCATCTGGCAGTATCACCTTCTCAGGGCTGACCGCTAACAGATTTGTCAAGACAACTACTGGTGGGCTCTTGACTACTTCTCAATATATTGATCTTACTAATGAAGTCACCGGTGTCCTCCCACTCGCCAACGGTGGCACTAACAAAAACCTGACTGCGATAGCTGGTGGCATCGTCTACTCTGACGCTGACTCATTCGAAATCTTAGCTGCCGGTACTGCTAGTGACTGTCTCCTCTCCGGTGGTACGGGCGCTCCAACCTGGGGCTCTTGTGCTACTGGTACCACCAACTACTGGCAATTAAATAACACGCATAACCTTTCAGGTATTAATCAACACTACAACATCTTGCTCGGCTCAACCGCTACGGCCTCCGCAAATATTGCCATCAATGGCGATGGCAGTGCCGTCTTTAACGAACAGGGCTTAGACAGGGACTTTAGAGTTGAGGGTGACACCAATGCTAACTTATTTATGATCGATGCTAGTACTGATCGCATCGGTGTTGGTACCGCCACACCAAATGCTCGACTAGATATCCTAGCAACCTCTGGTGATCTACTTAGACTTGGCTATGACACTAGTAACTACAAGACCTTCCAGGTTCAGAGTAATGGCAACTTGGTCATGGGTGGCGCTGGTACATTAGGTAATCGCTTTACTTTCGAGACAGCAGCGGGAGACTCAACATTATTCTTAACCCAAGATACTGATGATGGTAATGAATACGCATCATTTAAAAAGACCGAGTTTGACTTCCAGTTTTACTCTGATGATGAAATTGGCCTCATCCCAGGTGGTGGTGCGGGACAAACCAATGACTATCTTAAGATTTCACACTCAAGTAATGATATTAAATTAGATTTCATGAACTCAGATGGTAGTGCAACAATTAATGGCCCATCAGGTGGTAACTTAGCTATCAACACTAATACTTGGGATATCTCGGGCGCTGGCGCCGCTACTGGCCTCACTGGCATCACTTCATCTGGCAATATTACTTTCTCAGGCCTAACTGCTAATAGGTTTGTCAAAACTACCACTGGTGGGCTCTTAACCACTTCTCAATATATTGATCTCGCTGCAGATGTTACTGGTGTCCTCCCACTCGCCAACGGCGGTAGTAACAAAGCTCTGACCGCAGTTGCCGGTGGCCTGGTATACACGGATGCCGATTCGTTTGAAGTATTAGGCGCAGGTACAGCTAGCAACTGTCTCTTATCAGGTGGCACTGGTGCTCCAACCTGGGGCTCTTGTGCTACTGGCGCTACTAATTATTGGCAACTTAATGGCACCGTCTTGGCACCAGCTAACGCCACTCACGACTTGACTATCGGTGGCACCGCCACTGCTTCAGCTAAAGTATTCATCAGTGGCAGTACTGGCAATGTTAGTATCGGCACCACCAGTAACTCTAACCGCCTATACGTGGCTCAAACGGACACCAGAACTTCAGGCTTCAGCTCAATGGTACTTAATGAATACACTGGCAACCCTGGCTCAGCTTCAACTGCAACCTATATCGGAACTTGGAACCGTGCTTTCAGCGCTAGCGGCAATGCTCAAACTATTACTGGTCTCCGTGGCATGTTCAACGAAGCCATCCATCAAGGTACAAGCACAGTCAGTTCCGCTCACGGGGTATCAAGTAACGTAAAACTTACTAACACTGGCACAATTAACGACGCCTACAGTGGTTACTTCGAGAACCAAGTCACAGCCGCTGGTACTATAGTTAGGGGCTATGGTCTCTATGTTGCTAACCCAACGGTCAGTGGCGGCGGTGCAATCACAACTAACTACGGCTTATACCTGGCTGACCAAACTAATGGTGCTACTGACTACGCCATTGTTACCAACGCTGGCAACATTGTCTTTAATGAAGGTGGGGATGCAGATACTGACTTCCGCGTAGAAGGTGACACCAACGCTAACTTATTCTTCACTGATGCCAGTGCTGATCGTGTGGGCATTGGGACTAACACTCCAAGTAGCTTACTCTCTGTCGGCTCTTCATCTCAATTCCAGGTAAATACCTCTGGAGCCATCGCCGCTGCCACTGGTATCACATCGTCAGGTACGATCACCTTCTCTGGACTGACCAACGGCATCGTTAAAGCAACTTCAGGTGTCCTATCAGGTGGCAACTCAATTTCACTGACTGCAGATGTAACTGGTATCCTCCCACTAGCCAATGGCGGCACCAACAAAGCCCTCACCGCTGCAGCTGGTGGCATTGTCTACTCTGACGCTGACTCATTCGAAATCTTAGCTGCCGGTACTGCTAGTGACTGTCTCATCTCTGGCGGTGCTGGCGCACCAACTTGGGGCTCATGTAGCTCTGCTGTAGCTAGCTCTGTCATGTGGCAGCAATCAGCTGGTACTTCTCAATTAAAGAACACCACCTTAGATCTCTTAGTTGGTGGTACTTCGTCAGTCTCTGCTAAGTTTGCCGTCTTAAATGTAAATAATGGCACCCCAACCGCTAGTGTTTCTGCTGGCACAGCAGGTGCTTCTTACATCACGGCTGATGGTACTATCCAGACCACCGCCAACCAAAACCTGACTATTGGGGGAAATACCACCGGCAATATAACTCTGTCACCACTTGCTGGTAGTGGCACAGTCACATCCACGGGTAGTATGAACTTGAGTACTGGCAAGGTTTACCAAATAAATGGAACTTCAGTCTTGAGTAATAACACTCTCGGCTCGGGTGTCACCAACTCTTCACTCCAGACAGTAGGCGCCCTAAACTCGGGTAGCATCGTGACGGGCTTTGGCAACATTACTACCACCAACTTAATTACCGGCACCACTCTCAACGGTACTACTGGTATTAACACCGGCGCTTCAGCTGGCACCCAACGCATTGATAACTCAGGCAACTTAGTAAACATTGGTAATGTCACTGCAACAGGCACTTTCACTCAGACAGGTGCCACTACTCTGTCTGGTGGTACCGTTAATATCAATGCCTCTAGTAACTTCGCGACCAACATCGGCACTGGTACAACTACAAGTACCGTCACTATCGGTGGTGGCTCAAATCAAGTTGCCATCAACAGCAGTACCTGGGGTATCTCAGGGGTTGGTGTAGCTTCAGGCTTAACCGGCCTAAGCTCATCTGGCACTATCACCTTCTCAGGCCTAACCGCCAACAGATTCGTCAAGACTACCACTGTCGGACAGCTAACAACTTCACAGTACATTGATCTGGCAGGTGAAGTGACTGGTGTCTTACCACTGGCCAATGGCGGTAGCAACAAAGCCCTAACAGCAGCAGCCGGCGGTATCGTCTACTCTGATGCTGATTCATTTGAGATCCTAGCTGCTGGCACTAGTAACGACTGTCTCATCTCAGGCGGAGCCGGCGCACCAACCTGGGGAACCTGTGGCGCTAGTAACTGGCAACTTAATGGCACAGTGCTAACACCTAAAAATACTACATTTGATTTAGCAATCGGTGGTATCAGTACTTCTTCAGCCAAGTTCTTCGTTAGCGGTACTTCTGGAAATGCTAGTAGCTCAGGTAACCTCAGCTTCCGTGGCACCAGCCCTAAAGTTAATGTTCTCAACGGTCAAAGCTTTGGGGTGCAGTTATCTCCAGGCGGTGATGCAGGTCTGACTGAGTACTTAACCATCTTGGCCAATGGAAACGTTGGAGTTGGTACCGCCACTCCTACCGGCCTGCTTCATGTCACTGGCGCTGTCACGGGTAAGGCGCTAGCTATCTTTAATGAGATTGGTGATCAAGACATTATCACCGCGTCTGCATCTGGTG
>JALYRS010000014.1:0-5348 GCA_030855135.1 bacterium
ACTTAGGTTTTTCTTATTCTGAAAAATGGGGAGTATTTGTGTCCTTATTGGAGTGATAAGAAAGTTAACCGTTTCGCTAATGCTTTTCCGTTTTTGAAAAAAAATCATGGTATAGTGCAAAGAGTTTTATCTCGATCTGATCATGACAAGTATACACAAAAAAACCTCAATCTATGATGCAGTTTTCATCTCTCCTCACCTTGATGATGCAGTACTGTCTGCGGGTCTGGAGATAGCCAGCTTAGTCAAGAACAAACAGACAGTATTGGTAATTACAGTTTTTTGTCGAGGATCCCAAGCAAAGAGCAAAGATTCACAACATTTTCTGAGTAATAGTCGTGCTACCTCAGCTGACATCTTATTTCAACGACGTCGCCAAGAAGACACTACAGCTATGCAGATACTAGGAGCAAAGTCTCTGCACTTAAGCTATATAGATGCCCTTTTTCGTAAGGATTCAGACCAGCATCTCTACCCAGCATTTGGAGACGTATTCTCAGGCAAGGTTCTCCATAAGGATGCGGCTCTAATTGATACGCTACGTGCGGAACTGCACGACTTGCTCGAAAATCACACGAATAAAATAACCAAGTTATATGCCCCACTGGGAGTTGGTCTCCACATCGATCACATCATCACTCACGAAGTATGTCAGAGACTGGCAGATCGGTGGAGTTTCTGGGAGGATATCCCGTACCAAGCAGAAGCAGCACAAACTATAAAACGTCTAGCAGAACTTTCGTGGGCTGGTAATAACTATACAAAAGAAACAACATTTCGACCCGAGCTCGCCCAGTTAAAAAAAAGAGCGGTGTCAGCATACGTTTCACAAATTGTGGGCTTAGAAGCAAATGGGATGTGCACTACACATTACAGTATGGAGTTACTCTACTCTGCGATAAAGATATGAAAATTGAAGTTTTGAAAAAAATACTCTGTCCTTACTGTGAGTCTAAAATTAGGATAAAGCAGATTTTTATAAAGCTTCCTGGTGAGGCAATAAAATACGGTGTGGTTTCCTGTAATTGTGATGAGTATCCAATAGTATTAGGAATTCTCTACCTCAAAAAAGATGCCGGCTCATTGCTTAACCACCAGGCCATAGTGCTCCTAAAAAACAAACGGTTCGATCAAGCTGAACTACTGCTGCTGCAAGAGAGAAAAAAAGTGAAGTTTGCCTTTCGAGTAATGTACTGGTTAAAACGTGTCACATTTCTTGCGAAAGTAATTAACTTTGAAGGGTTTCTTTCCGTGCTTAAAGTCGTTGATGCCGGTTCCACACCCTGGTTAACATACTTGCAGAATCGCTACTCCCGCCCAACTTTTTGGCTATCATTAGCAACGCTGAGTTTAGCCAAAAAAGATACATTTTTAATTGATATCGCCTGTGGAACTGGTGATTTTCTGGTGTATGCCGCATCAACTCTTAGGATGAGAACCTGTATTGGTGTAGACCATTCATTCAGCTTGCTACTACTGGCCCGAACTTTCAAGTCAACAAAGAATATCTCCTTCATCTGTGCAGATGTTGAGCATGGCTTACCATTTTACGACGATAGCGCTCAGCTGATCACTGTTAATGATGCTTTTATGTATATACATCGTAAGCAACTTTTGATTAATGAGAGTTGGCGTGTACTAAGTAAGTCCGGTCGCTTATTACTAACTCACGTTCATCATAAAGAAGGAAATAATCTCGGCCAAGGTTATGCCATTACGCTTCCTGAAATGCAGTCATACCGGGGTACTTTTACAGTGTATGGTGCAACTGACACAGCATTATTCAAGACTTTTAGCGCCAAACAACAATTGGAGTATGAGCCAATACAACGGCTCCGTCCAGCAAAAATCGATGACTCGTATTCATTCTTACTAACAAAAAACGCCTTCCCGCTACCCTTAGTAGTATTACAGAAAATTGCCACTGATTTTAATAAAATTACCATCGATTATACTGAGGAACAGCGGTTAAAATCACACTCATGAAAGTCTTAGTTCTCTACCAAGATATTAATAGCGGTTCTAAAGTGGCAACAGAAGCAATTCTGACTTTTCTAAAAAAAGCATCTTCAGAAGTTACTTTTGTTATTTATAAGCAGGCACCTCAGAAGTACTCCGGCCGCTTCTCATTTCTCAGAAACCTTATTTGGTCAATTATAGATTTTCGTCGGGTTATTCATCAGACAACCGAGATAGATCTAATCTACACAGCTATGTATACTTCAGTCATTGGCTATAAACTTGGTGGGGTCAAGATACCTTTAATACTTCATCTGCATGGAGATCAAAGTTTTTATCCGGTAGCCGAAGGCTGGCATCATCTGACTCTTAAGTATCTTTACAGCTCGGTCCTGGGAAAGGTTGTCATAATTCTTCAGTCATGGGCCATCATTAAAGCAGATCACGTCATCTTTGTCTCGAAAACGGCTAGACAACAATTTCTCCGCACATACAGCTTGGATCGGTACCTGCCAAAAACATCGGTTGTTTCAAACGGTGTCTCTACAGATTTATTTTATCCAGTCACAAAAAAAATAAAGCAAAAACTCCAGCAAAAGTACTTACAACATACTGCTAAAGTAATCCTCTACGTAGGTAGAATCGATGAGAAGAAAGGCATACATCAACTGATCGAAGCATACAGTGAGGTATCGGTAAAAAACGTTCATCTGGTTATCGCATATACATCATGCAGCGATGATTTTTCTAAGTCGTACCTTAAATGCCTAAAGTTACTATCTTCTAGCTCTAGTCAAAAAGTGACGTACATTGAAAATCCCAAACGATTACATGAGATTTATCAACTAGCAGACTGTGTTGTACTACCATCTAAACAAGAAATGCTGCCCCTGGTGATGTTAGAGTCATTGGCCAGCGGCATACCATTTATCACCACGCGGGTTGGTGGAATTCCCGAAATTCTTACTGGAAAACTAAAAGCATATCTCATATCAGACTTTGCTGTGCTAAGTTTAAAAATAAAAATTGAATCAATACTTAAACTTCCTATACAGCATCGCCAATACCTTATCAACGATGGTCTTAAGGTAGCACACAGCTTAAATTGGGAGCAATCCACGGCAAGAGTTATGCAGCTATTTTCAAAACTTACTCAACGGCAATCACATTACCGCTAAAGTTTGCCTTTTCAAAAGGTAGAAACATATAGAAGCCGACTTTAACTGGCTGGAAATAAGAAAAATAATTAATTCCTGCGGACTCGGTGGTCAAAACTCTCAACTTCAGGGTGATATCACGTCGAGTAGGATTGGTCTTTACCAAAACATTACCAGCATCATCAGTGGTGACCATTTCTGCCTCAATCACGTCTTTTTCTAAAATTTCGGCTAATACTTTGCTATCATCAGCTTTCATGGTGTCTCCTACCGTGAAAGCGTCAGCATGCCAGGGAAAAACTCCGTACTCTCGTAGAGTAATGACCTTTTCTACTTCCGCTCTATCTTCACGTACCCCTTCAATCCACATTACGCTGGAAAAAATTTTGATATTATTCGGTGCCACATGAATAAGTGAACCAACCTGAATCGGTTCACGCCTGAATCTAAATTGGTCAGCTTTGTTTTGCGGTGTTACTTTAAGTCTCACCTTCATCCACAACATTTTTCGCTCACCCACTTCAAATTTGCGCGTATCTAGCACCTCAACTAAAACATTCCCCTGAGGATCTAACTCCACATCACCTTTCTCCACTGGGTTTGTTAACCAGTAGGGAGGTACTGGGTTATTCCACCACCACTCACCACCTGATGCATACAGTTCAGCGGTAATATAGGTATCTTTTTGCAGCAGCACCCGGCCGATGAAAAAAGCCAAGGTTAAAGCAATAATAATAAATAACGGAAGAAAAATATCGTACCTGCCAAAGAGCTTACCATCGTTATCGATAATCGTACGAAATTTGATCTGAAAAGAGTTCTGTCGTTTTTTCATAGTTGGAGTAACGAAGGCTACTATACAATAAACCTTGCCGAAAAACATCATGATTACTAAGCAACCATTTCGCGAGCTCACCTTTGTTCTTGGTACTTTTGAGGCTGTGGCTCAACATATATTCAAAGGGATAGGCAGTAAAAGTCAAGTCATTTTGCCGTGCGATCTGAATAATGTGGCTAATCTTGCCCAAACGCCAGCGCTTCGTCCTGCATATGCAAAGGTAGATATCGTCACTACCGATGGCATGCCACTCGTTTGGTGGTGGCGAAAAAAGCTAGCGGAAACTTCAATCATCGTCGAGCGCGTATACGGTCCGGATCTAATGTTGAAGCTTCTCTCCCTGACTCAGGATAGTAAGTATAGACATTTTTTTTATGGTTCGTCGAGCTCAACTCTCAGATGCTTAAAAGCAGAACTAAAAAATAGATCTTTCTCTTTAAAAATTGTAGGCATGGAGTCACCACCATATCGTGCGCTGTCTGTCAAAGAAAAAAATGCCTATCTCTATCAAATTAAAAAAAGTAATACCACTGTACTATGGCTAGGCATTGGCTCGCCAGAACAGGTCAAAGTAGCAGCGGAGTGGAAAGCAGCGTTACCCAAAGTCACCATCATCTGTGTCGGAGCGGCCTTTGATTTCATAGCCAAAACGAAGCCTTCTGCTCCGCTGTGGATGAAAAAAAATGGGCTGGAGTGGCTGTATAGATTACAGTGTGAACCTCAGCGGTTGGGCAAACGGTATCTATGGGAGATCCCCCTCTTTCTTATAAAAGAAATGAAAACTAATTAGTAGTTTTTGGCACAAAAAATGGTGCCAGCAATCTTGTATCACCATCATTGATAATTTGACCATGCTCCATCGTAATTATCCGGTTACAGTTTTTTTGTAAAAACTCTACCCAATGCGTGACAACCAAGATAGTTTTTTTGGCTTTAAAAAACTCTTTAATCTTTTTTTCCGACTTAATTTTAAAATTGACATCCCCCACCGTAATACCCTCGTCTAGAATCAGCACGTCGGGATCGGCATGCACTGCCACCGCAAAACCTAACCGCAGCTTCATACCTTCTGAATATGTATAGAGAGGAGAGTCAATAAAATCACCAATATCAGCAAAGGCCACAATCTCGGCGAATCGCTCTTCAATTTCCTGCTTGGTCATGCCAATAATCATGCCATTGAGAAAAATGTTTTCTTCACCGGTAAGATCTGGATGAAAGCCTGCTTCCAAATCAATTAATGACACAACTTTTCCGGCTGTTTTAACACTACCTTTGCTAGCATTAGTGATCCCGACGATTACCTTTAATAAGGTAGTTTTTCCCGAGCCATTGGGTCCGACAATTCCTACTTTTTCACCCGCAAAGATTGTTAAATCCACTTCATCCAGAGC
>JALYRS010000014.1:5358-21466 GCA_030855135.1 bacterium
ATCCAGAGCTGTAAAAATTTCTTTTTGCTTTCGCTTCGTTATGGACTCCATAAACGTCGGCTTCTCGTGATGAAGTTCATACGTTTTGGTAACATTTTTTAGCTGAATAGCAATCTTTTTTTTCATTTTATATTTAAACCCAGTCATCAAAATTTCGGCTCTCTTTTTGAAAGAAATTCCCACCTAAAACTATAACTACCGCCGTAAACAATAGACTAATTAGCCACAGCTCTGCGTTTTCTGGGCTCCTGCCCACGACACTATATTGAAAAAGTTCAATCACAGCAGTCATTGGATTTAAGTAAGCGAGAAAAATTAGATTTCTAGGCAGTAAATCGAGTGTATAGACGACAGGTGTGGCATAAAACCAAAGTGGCATCACAGCTTGAATCATAAAGTTAACATCGCGGAACTTCACATTGAGAGCAGCAGTTATTAAAGAAAGACCAGACGTAAGGATTGCCACCCATCCCACTGCCAGCACAGCCGCAGCAATTCTAAATATTGTCTCGGTGATATGAATTGAAGTTAACTGGTTATTATATATAGTCAGAGCAGTGCTGAAAACCAATACTAATAGCAAGGAGATGACAAAGTGAAACAGATTGGACAAAATTATTGACAATATAATCGCCTCGCGGGGAAACATTGCTTTCTTGATCAGCGCTCGCTCAAAAACTATACTGGGCGTAGTTTTGGTTAAGGACAACGAGAAAAAATTCCACGGCAGCAGGCCGGCAAATAAAAAGAGAAAGTAGTTATCAACACGTACTGGCACAAAAAACTGAAAGACAAAACCAATCACCAGCATTTGCAGTAACGGATTAAGGATAATCCACAAAAAACCCAGCCAGGCAAACTTATAACGAGCTTTAATTTCCTTCTCGGTCATGGCAAAAAGAAACTCTGCCCAGTGGTGTAGTTGTGATTTACTAACTGCCATATCTACTTGTATCGATCAAAAAATAAGAGCTAGTCTAGCATAGACTTGTTAAATACTTTTTTTCTGGTAAAAATAAGCATAGAAAATTCATGCTTTCCACTACGCTCGTCATCCCTACTATCCGCACCCTTGATTTTTTATCTGATTGGGCTGATCAATTAGCCCCAGTTGACATTATCATTTGTGAAGATCAACCCACCAAGACTCTTGATTTGCCTCAAGTAGGCAAGAGCATTACCCATTACTCCTGGGCAGAGATCGATACTGAACTAGGCAGTAATAGTTGGATTGTACCCCGCCGAGTGTCTGGCATTCGAAACTTTGGTTTTTGGAAAGCCTACCATCAAGGTGCTGAGATCATCATTACCCTCGATGACGACTGCTATCCTGTACCCAATCATCAACTGGTAGAGGGCCATCTGCGCAATCTTCAACTAAAAGTCCCTACCCGCTGGACCAACACCAATCCCGACGTCCGTCACCTCTACACCCGCGGCATGCCGTATGGCAATCGTCGTCAAGCACCGGTGATGCTTAGTCATGGCGTCTGGACAAATGTGCTAGATCACGACGGGCCGACACACTTACAACATCTGGAGTTTACAGCTGAGTTTGCCGAGCATTTCTTACAGATTATCCCCAGTGGAACCTACTTTCCCATGTGTTCCATGAATATTGCCTTTCGACGAGAGATCACCCCCCTGATGTATTTTCCCTTAATGGGTGAAAATAAAGAGGGTGTCAAATGGGGCTATGACAGATTTGATGACATTTGGGCCGGAATCTTTGCCAAGAAAATCATGGATCATCTACAGTACGGTGCGGTAAATGGCTCACCACTGATTGAGCATCGTAAAGCTTCTAATCCTTTTACTAACCTCAAAAAGGAAGCTGCCGGCATCGAAGTAAATGAGACACTCTGGGAAGCAGTTGATGCGGTCAAGTTAACAAAAAACACGCCAACTGAGTGCTATGCCGAGTTAGCCAGCAAGGTGAAGTTTCCTAAAGAGGAGTACTTTACCAAACTTCGTGAGGCCATGCTTATTTGGTCATCAATGTTCTAATTTTGGCCGGTTTTTTTGTTATAAGTCTTACCGATTGAGTATATTTTTTCTCCCTATTGACGCGGGTTTCATAACATCTGTATTCTTATGACTATCTATAGATCGCTACACCTGTTTGTGGTGCACAATACTTAATGATAAACGCTAATCCTTACCGCCCAGATCCCACCCCAACTGCTGGCAGCACCAACAGTTATACTCCTGCCACTACTACGCAAGTTAACTCCAACCGTCTTCCTGCAGCACCTATCACAGCTATGCCTGTGACTGCAACAACACCAAGCGCTCCATTTTCACCCAATAAGCCAAATGCAGGCAAGAAAAATCTCAAGTATTTACTAGGTGGTTTGTTCTTACTGCTCTTATTGGTGGGTGGCGGTGCTGGTTACTTTTTAGTTCAACAAAGCCAAGATGTGCGACAACAGGCTTCTGAAGTTTATAACTGTGTAGGTGGTTCTAAGCTTATTACTATAGGTGTTGATGCTGGTGCCTGCGCCTGTCCTGATGGTAGTACCATTTCGCCTGGTGCTAGCTGTGGTGGCACAGCTGATAACTCATGTAATTCATCAACTCACTGTTGCAATCCAAATGGTTGTTCAGTCACAACATATGTTAGGGAATAATGCTTAAAAAATTAATGCTAAACTCCCAGCGCTTCTTCTTTGTCCCGCTAGCTTTAGTGGCATTACTGGGCTTAGGCTTTTTTGGCTTACTCAGCCAGCCAGGCGATGTTAAAGCACAAGGAATTGTCTGTGTAGCTAAAACCATTACTGTAGATTTTAACCAGCCTCTGCCTCGCCCTGTTACCAAAGCACAGTGTGAAGTTAACGGTAATACTGTTAGTACTTTGAGTGGTTGTACCCAGGCTTGCACTGGGAGTGGTGATGGCACAGCAGTTTGCTCGTGCCCAGCTGGCTGTAATAAAACAGGCTTAATAGTAGGTGGCCAAACTTGTGGAGGGATAGGTAGCAGTACTGTCAGCTGTGACGGTGCTAATTGTGCTTCAACACACTATTGTGGTGTAATAAGTGGGCGTCCTGCTTGTGTGGGAAAGAGTGCAAACAATGTAGCCTGTTCATCAAACATTGAGTGTACAAGTGGTGTTTGTCAAACAGGCAAATGTGTGGGTACAGTCGCTCCTGTCACTTGCTACAATCCAACAACATGTGAAAGTCAAACCACATTAGGTCAATGTCCTTCAGGTTGGAGTACTATCTTTCCTGGCGGTACCTGTAACAGCTCTCAGAACATCACTTGTTATAGAATGTATGATACTGAATCAATTGACTGTGGTGAAGGTAGAAACTTCCAAGCAGCTTCTTGTCCACAAGGATATAGCACCAGTAAACCTAGCTCTTGTAATACAGTAGCTAGTGCTAGTGTTAGATGTTATCGAACACTAAGCAGTTCTAATACTACAGTAGACTGTAATGGTGCTATGCAGGTTGGAGCATGTCAAAGTGGTTACACACCTAACCGCCCACCTTCTTGTAACGCCCAAATTAGCATTGGTGGTACAAATTGTCTCTCCACTCAAAATGGTCAGACTCTTTGTGATGGTAATGACTTACTTAGATGTGCCGCCGGTTCTTGGGACGAAATTGGTACTTGCCCTGCAACTACCACAGGAGAAACCTGTCAATCAAATGGTGCGACACGCTGTGTTACTAGCAGATTACAAACTTGCAATGCAGGTGAATGGACAACAAGTAATACTTTTTGTTCAACTACAGTTACCTCGACCAGCACTTGTACAGTCCTAGGTGGCAGACCAGTAGATAATGGAAACAAAGGCTGCTGTTCAGGACTGGTTCAAACAGCTGGTTCAGGTGGCGTCTGTGTGGCACCAAATCCAACTCCAGCTCCCGGTAGAATTGTAGAAAGTTGCTCATCTGGTCAGGGCGGCACAAGTCGATGTGTGTACGGTAAGCAGCAGCTCTGTGATGGTGATAACTGGCTATCTACTAATAACGCCTGTGGCAACAATACTGCCTGCACCACTATGGGTGGCAGAACCGTCGATAACAATAATCGAGCATGTTGTACTGGCTTAATCGAGATGGCCGGCATCTGTAGCTCATACAATACACCAGCTGATGCTTGTATCCTGGGCCGACAACGCTGTAATGAAGGAACTCTCCAACACTGTAGTGGCGTCGCGTGGCAGAATGTTGGAACTTGCTCAGCTCAGTGTGGTAACCAAACCTGCGAAACAGGTGAAGATATCTCATCCTGCCCACAAGACTGTGGTGCTTCATCCACCCCAATTGGTGGCACTCCTAATGGTCCTATCCAAACACCTCCTCCATCTACACAGAACTGTACTGGCAATAACTGTACTGCCCCACCAAACGGCTGTATTGCAATTCACGGCTGTCAGCAACTTGACGGTAACGGCCACTGCACTGTCTTGAGTCCAACCGTTACTACGAGTGCAGTTGATGCCCAAGCCACTGCTAATCAACTCTGTCAATGTGTCCAAGTAGACGTGCTCAATGGTCAAAATGGCTCATGTACTAACGGACACATCAATGGGGATATCTCTACCTTACTCGATCACCGTCAGGTCTGTCCTAACACTGGTTGTGTACCTGTGACTACTCCTCCACCTGTAGTACCACCTGGAGCAACCCCACGTCCATCAACGCCACCAACTGACAACCCAAGCTACTCCTGTAACAGCACTTGTACCACTAATGCTCAATGCCAAGGCGTGAATCAATCACTTACTTGTGCCTTGACCGCTGATGGTACCAAACGCTGCCGCAACACTGCCAATCCGACTAACACTCAATGTCAATTAGCTGTCGGGCCACAGTGTCTCTCAATCGCTATGGCCAAAGCTGACGGCACTCCATACCAGGTCGGTGATGAAGATCCAGCCTTGGGTGACAGCATCAAGTTCACTTGTGGCACGGTTACTGGTGCAGCACGCTATGTCTTCCAGGTAATAGAGCCAGGTGGTACGGTCACAGCTCTGACCGCCGTCAGTAATGGTAGTCTGTCAGAGAACTACAGTATTGCAAAAGCTGGTAACTTCAGAGCTCAATGTCAAATCTGTACCGAGTCTGCTCAAGCTGATCCAGACAATAGTAGCTGTATTCCATTTGAAAGTCTGAACTCATAGTATGTTAGCTTCAAACCAACCAAACACCAGCACAACACCTACCAGCCAAGCACCAGTGGTTAACACGTCGCCAGCTGTAGGATCTGTTAGTACTTCTACCGCTACTTTTGGTCCTCGAAAACCTAGACGAAAAATCTTTGGCGTGGATGCTCGCACATTATTAACGGTGATTGGTTTAGTGGCTTTCTTCGTCATTGCTATGATTGCCGTGATTATTGCGCTCCGCCAACGGATGGGTGGCTCGTTTGCACCAAACGCGCCTGAGTCTCAACCTTCAGCCGATGTAGCTAAACCAGCTAACTGTACGGTTAGCTTTACCGTGGCCGGTGTAGAAGTGAGCCCGTCACCTTCACCATCACCTTCTGCTTCACCTCAAGTTTCACCAAGCCCATCACCTTCACCATCACCTTCTGCTTCACCTTCACCAAGCCCTTCGGCTGGAACATTTGCTTGTAACAGTACCTGTACCACCGATGCCCAATGTCAGACCGCCAACGGTGACTACACTTGTTCCGCTGAAGCTGGTAATCGCTGCCGCTTAGATACCAATCGTAACTCTGCTACCTGTACTCCAGTGGTCGCTACATACAGCTGTAACAGTGCATGTACTACTAATGAGCAATGTGCCACTGCTAATAGCAACTACCTCTGTTCTGACGGTCGCTGTCGCTTAGACAGCGCACCTGCGCAAGCTAACTGTGTGCCACCAACCCAGCCAACCCCAACACCTACCGTCGGCTGCAACCAAACTTGTGCCACCAACGGCGACTGTACCAACCCAGCTCATATCTGCGCCACCACCTCTGATGGTAGTAACAAATGTCGCTTAGCTGAGTACGTCAACAGTACAACTTGTACTCCTCCTCAAGTGAATGTGGGAACTCAGGCAAGTCGACCTCCGTTAGCTATGAACCCTGTTAACCCTGTCGAGCCAGATCAGACTCAACCAGTCTTGCCAGATGAGTTGCCACAATCAGGTCCAGAGGACTGGAGCAACTGGCTCAAAGCAGGTATTGCCGCCCTCGGTGTAGGCGCAGTCTTACTCTTACTACTGTAAACACTGCAGTTCAGCATAACCAAGAAACTAGAAGCCCGACTCTCACGAGTCGGGCATTTATATTGTCCCAGATCAGATATATACTATAAACCTTCCGGAGTGAGCCGGTAGCTCAGTCGGTAGAGCGGTAAGCTTATACCTTATTGGTCGGGGGTTCGAGTCCCTCCCGGCTCACAGACGCCCAAATGTCATGAGGCATTTGGTGTGGCTGTAAGTGGGGATATGGAGTAGAAAACTTGGTTCGTTCTAGCAGTTGTACTACCTTATCCTACAGTCTGCTAGCGCGAGCGTCTGTTAAGAATAGATAACGCAAGCCGTCCCTCCCGGCTCACATTATATTTTTCCATGCTGTTGGGCAAATTCCAGTAGCTCATAAAAAAGAATCGTTCTATCTTTTTCTATACCTTCAAGATTTCGCTCCAACCAGGGAAAAGTATCAAAAAAAGCGTCAATTTTAAAGTCGAACTGCTCCAAAGAGTCTTGGTCATACGCAAAGGCCTCTACCTCAGCGAGCTGCTGGTACACATCTGTTTCTGCGCGTGACAAAATTTCTTCAACATCATTTGATACCTGACTCAAAACAGCTTGCGCACCAGCTACGATATTTGAATACTCGGTATTTTCAATAGTTACGGGTCCTGCTGGTGTTGAACCATTCAATAATGTTTGGTCATACTGCTCCCACACACTTGGGTATACCGTCAATAATTCCTGACCTATCTTCTCGGCCTGATCTGCTGGCAGAATACGATCAATTCCATTGGGGCAACCTAGCGTGATGACTGCGTCTGTTAAAACTTGGCATGCATTTCGCCAAACTAAGGCTAATTCTTTCTCATACTGACTTAGAGTAGTGTGAGCAATCGCTGCATCGTACGCTTTTTCTGCTGTTAACAATGCTGCTGCACTATACATTAGTTTCTCAAAGCCTAATGGCGTGCAAAACAGAAAATCCTTTGATTCTATTCTGCGGTGACGTGGCAACTCTGATGTTTGTGCATGGTTGACGGTATAGCTCCCTAAATCAAATCCTTTTTTATACTCTGGGTCCGTCATATAGAGCGGTGAGTACGCGTGGCCTGTCAACTGCAACATTCTCACCGACTTATTATAGCTATGCTCGTTGCTTACGCCTGCGTTTAGGTGCAGTGTTTGCTGTTTTGCCTGATGCCAGTGGAATAACTCAGCATCAGTCCACATTTTCATTGAGAGCGCAACCGTAAAAGGATGATAGAAGGGCCCAGGTGATACCTCAGCCTCAGCCACCAGTCCCTCTTGATTAGTGGCTGCCCCGCCGCCTCCAATCCGAATGCCCATTCGATGCAAAATTGCCAATGGCAGCATGCCTACTCCTTGGGTAGGTGAGTACTCTACCTCATATCCCAAAGTACAGCGTAAATTAGTGGTCGGGTGCCGTGGATCTTCCCAGTACTTCACTAGATCTAACTGAGTACTGAGTGCTTCTTTGCTCTGCGCTGTATCTTGTGTTGTTCTTAAATACTGTCTGTATGCCTGTCTATCGACGAACTGGGTGCCTTTACGTAGCTGGCTCAATACTTCAGTCCCTATAATGTGATAAAGCACTTGCTTCAACGGTACACCCCGCTCCTTAGCAAAACGTTGTAAAGCAAAAACCAATTTAGTTCCACTATCCATGCTAGAGGCAGTACTAGTAAGGTGCACGTTGTATTCTAATATATCGTTTGGCCCATTTAACAGCGCATATAACCGCTGATACTGGTGAGGAGCAAGGTGCTCAATTAAGTTATATACTTCAGGCAATGACGGATTCCAGTTCTCATACAGTGCCATGGATAACGACACGTCAGAGACTGCATCGGTTTTTAAGATTTCACTTACCTCTATCAAACTCTGCAGCCTTTCGTTCCATGGCCTCGAGTATGATGTTTCCATCGAGTATGAGTCATCGTAGTCGATGTCAGCCAGGTTATTATCAAGTGCATACTTAATTAAAGTGTCTGCGTGGGGAGTCTCACACATTTGCTTAACGAGCTTCCATAGCTCCAGATCACACTTTTGAGTAAGTTCAATTGCGTCAAAAAAACTTTGCGGTTCATAACGTTTCATAAAAATATCTATGGAAGGAGATGTTAAGAAGTAAACCCACTGTTGACTAAGAAAAACATGAGATTGATGAGGAAATGTTGCAATGTCTGTCTCGCCATACCATTCTCTAAAGGTGGTTGAGTGGAGAAAGTTAATCACTTGTTTCGTCTGGTCACTTGGAGATGAGAGATACATAAACAAGTTATAGCGTTGTCGTATCTGCCAACCGAACACACGTTTAATCAGTCCATAATCCAGATTGCTCAGAGTATCAAGCAAAGCTACTTTGCCTTCCTGAGTCATAGATTTAATTACCAATCTATAACTAAATGAACCTCCTATTTCTTGATCTTGAAAACCCAACTTTTGTAGTTGACTAAGTACGAAACTATCAAACAGTACACTAAGTTCAGTATCTTGGGAGTTGGCGATTTTTTCCAGGTAAGCACCTATGCCAATGGTAAGATCTGAGCTTTCTAACCAGCTGGCAATTTCATTCAACACCGTAGAGGCTACAAAAGGGTACGAGCCACGTCCTAAATATGTCAGTAGCTCTCTATTAATAATAGGTCTTCGCTCGTGTTCATCATTTCTTCTCGGCATATTAAAAAAAAGGGGTGAGTCAACTTGACCCACCCCAAAGTTACTACTGGCCCACATTCCCTGGTTCATCTCGGCCGTCTTTGATGACCGGGTCTGCTGTGGCCTTCGGCAGGGACGGTGCTGTTGCCTGCAGCGACGAGTGCTGACCAAAGTAGGTCAGATCGGCGGGCGGGCTGGGCATTTCCATCACCGCAACGTTTTTCGGAAACTGCTGTTGGTTTTGCTTCTGGGTCACGAGGTTAATCCTCCGACTAAAAAAGAAACGAACGAGGTAGTTCCGGACAGAAGAATTATATGTTCAATAACAGAACTGTCAAATAGGAAATTATCTCAATCAGCTAAAGAGTACCAGCTAGAAAGTATTTTTAGCCTATAACTTTATTTTATGGATGAAATAATGTATACTGTGGGAATGCGGTAATCTTGATGAATCAGCACGGCTGAACCTTATCCTGGCTAAAGCACACCCTGTAAGTTCTTTAACAGCGATGTAATTTTATATGGAGATAATCATGTTCCTGCACCGACTGTACGATTTCTTGTCTGGGGCGGTGTTTTTTGCCGCCGTTGCGGGTGTCATCACCGTGCTCAACATTGTTGAGCTGACTGTCCAAAGTCTGTATGTTGTCGCAGCGCTTTACGTTGCCCTCGCCCTCGTGGCGACAGTTATAACCCGCAGGCTTCCAGTTTACACACTGGGTATGGCTGTCTTGGCGGCAGTTCTGGCAGAACTTGGTCACGCTCAAGTTATAACCGCTACCTCTACAGTAATGCTTTTAGTAGCTGGAGCGGGTGCGCTGGTGCTGTTGGTGATTAATCGCCTCCGCCTTCAGTAAGCGAAAAAAGCAACATCGCAGTAATGTACTACAAACCAAGCACCTCCGAGTCTGACTCCGAGGTGCTTTTTCATTGCATAATGTGACTTTTACCCCTCAGAGGGGTACAATTAAAATTCGCAGAAAGTACCTATTAGATGACATTTATCAAAAATAAGCTCAGAGCTACTCGTTACTTTATACAGGATCACTGGAAAATTCTCCTCTTCGTAGTAGCGCTTGTCATTATTGGTGCTGTTGTGTGGCAACGTCGCCAGCAAGCTGCCCAGCCGGTACTGACCTTTACCCAGCCTGAGTATCGTGACCTAACTGCGACACTGGAAGTTTCAGGTGTAGTTGATGCAAAGGAAAAAGCTAGCTTACGCTTTGCCATGGGTGGTAAAGTCGTTGCCATTAGAGCTAAAGAAGGCGACGCTGTCATTCGCGGACAAACTATTGCCGTCATCGATCAAGCGGAGCTACAAAAACGTTTACAACTGGACTTAAATAGTTACATGCGTGAACGATATGACTGGGAACAAACACTCGATAATACACAAGATCGAGCCATCCCGACTGATGAGGCGCGCGGTGTAGAGCAGTCTCAGCTGACACTAAATGATACGGTGTTAAATGTGCAAATTCGCGATATTGCCATTCGTAATACCGTACTGAGCGCTCCATTTGCCGGAATATTAATCAAATCTCCAGTCACCACTCCTGGTATTAATCTCTTGGCCACTGATACCTTTGATATTGTTAATCCCGAGACATTAATTTTCAAAGCAGCAGTAGACGAAGCTGATATTGCCAAAGTCAAAGCTGGTCAATCAGCGATTATTAACCTTGATGCCTATCCAGATAGTGACATCGCCTCGTCTGTTGCCTTCATTGGTTTTACGAGTCAACAATCTACTTCTGGTACGGTCTTCTTGGTGGAGTTGCCACTGCAAAGTGAAGGTGCTTTGTCACGCTATCGGCTGGGTATGAATGGTGACGTCAGCGTCATTCTAGATAAACGTTCACAGGTGCTGTCAATTCCCCTAGACGCAACTCGCCAGCGCGATGATAAAACATTTGTAGACGTTAAAACCAGCGACACCACCTTTGAAGAGCGCCAAATCGAAGTGGGTCTAGAAACAGAAGAGTATATTCAAGTTATTTCTGGATTAGAAGAAAACGAAGAAATTGTACTGCCCAGTTAAGGAACCTCATGGCTAAGCCAGTCCTACAGTTAGAAAAGGTTTCCAAAACCTATTACATTGGTGACTCTGTGATTAAGGCGCTTGACCACGTCGACTTTGAGGTGCAGAAGGGTGAGTTTGTAGCGGTCATGGGACCTTCTGGTTCAGGCAAATCAACCTTTCTCCAAGTTGCTAGTATCTTGGCCGAACCAACCCATGGTGTTATTCGCTTACATGATCAAGACGTCACGTCATACTCAGAAAATGAACGCGCTCGCTTACGCAATCAAGAAATTGGTTTTGTCTTTCAGCAGTTTAATTTACTGGCCCGGACCTCTGCGCTCGATAACGTCGCGCTACCACTCGTCTATGCTAAAGTTTCCGGCTCCGAACAGCGTCGTCGGGCTAAGGCAATGTTGGAACGAGTAGGTCTGGGTACGCGGCTACACAATACACCAGCCCAGTTGTCAGGTGGCCAGCAGCAACGAGTGGCAATCGCCCGAGCTTTAATTAATAATCCTAGTATTATCTTTGCCGACGAGCCAACAGGAAATCTGGACTCCAAGAGTGGCGATGACGTAAAAGAGTTCTTAATTGAGTTATGGAAAGAAGGTAAAACTATTATCATGGTGACCCATGAAGATGACGTCGCCCAGATTGCTCAGCGGTTAGTAGTCTTTAAAGATGGCAAAGTGCAGAGTGATAGGGTAAACCATAAAAAGAAACCAAAAAAATAATGCTCGACGTCTTTCAGATGGCCCTCCGTGCAATCCTTTTAAATAAAGCTCGCTCATTTTTGACTATGCTGGGCGTGATTATTGGTGTGGGTTCTGTAGTGCTACTCACCAGCATTGGCACTGGCTTGCAAGCGTATGTAAGTGATCAATTTGCTAGTCTGGGAAGCAATACTTTATACGTGGTGCCCGGCAATCCCTTCGGTGAAGGTGGTGGCTTTGATCAGTCAGCGGCTATTGATTCATTTCGTCCGACGCTGAAGCCACGTCAGTTAAATCAGATTCTGCGTAATAATCGCGATACTATTGTGGATGGGGTAGTAACTGCCCTAGCCACTGGTGAAGCTCGCTACCGCACCACCACCAAAAGAGTCACACTCTATGGTGTGACGCCCGCCTATGAAACCGTACAGAACACTGTCGCTACCAAAGGCACATGGTATACAGATGGTGATGAAGACACTGGTCAGAGAGTCGTGATGCTCGGATTTACCATTGCTGATGAACTCTTTGGTGACGTAGATCCTGTCAATAAAAAAATTCGCATTGATGGCCAAAGCTACACCGTCAAAGGTGTACTAGAAGAAAAAGGTGGTGGCTTTGGTGGCCCTAGCTTCGACACCTATATTTATATGCCCATCAGTACACTGTTTAGTTCGTTTAACACAGAATTAATTGACTCATTTGTCTTTGAAGTGCGTGATACAGAATCCGTGCCAATTGCCAAAGCGGGGATCGAAAAAACCTTGTCTGCCGAGCTTGAAGCTGATGAGTTCACAGTTTTTGATCAATCACAGTTACTGGAGACAATTAGCAGTATCCTCGGTGTTTTAACGCTTGCCCTGGGCGGAATTGCGGCTATTTCGTTGGTGGTAGGCGGTATTGGCATCATGAATATCATGTTGGTTTCGGTGACGGAACGTACTCGGGAAATTGGCTTGCGCAAAGCCTTGGGCGCCACTCCAAACTTAATCTTGCTCCAATTTCTTTTGGAGGCAGCATTGCTGTCACTTATCGGTGGTTTTATCGGGGTGATGATTGCGTATGCTGGCTCATTGGCCATTCAGCCATTTTTTCCGGCCAGAGTAACTATGGAAGCTGTCGCCCTCGCCTTTGGAGTTTCTACCGCGGTGGGTTTGATCTTTGGCGCAGCACCCGCCCGCAGGGCGGCCAAGCTCTCACCTATTGAAGCCCTGCGTTACGAGTAGCTGGCAAAACCTGTATACTTAGATCTACAGTATGCGACTCATCAAATCACTTTTAATGTTGGTGTTAATTGCTGCCTTGGGCAGTGGTTTTTGGTACGTGGCCGATAATCGTGGTTGGTTAGATAAATTCCCCACGATGGTTGTACCCACACAACTTTCACAAGTAACATCGCAGTTGGCCTCACTCAGTAGTAAAGTGTCTATTCCACAGCTACCCGCGGGTAGTAGTAATGATATTGCGGTGCTGTCGTCACGACTTGCGACTGTCTCTGGAGAGGTAGGCGAAGTGTTGGGCAGCAGCATCAAAACAAGCGAAGGTGGTACCAGTAGCAGCCAGCCACCGCTGCATGAGCGAGCCTTTGAACGGGCACGTTATGTATACTGCCAAGAAGCAGTGAGAGATTATGATGCTCGATATGGATCTCCAGATTAAAGTTGGGGGAATGAGAAAAGGCCACTATTGTGTAGTGGCCTTTGATGTATGGTAGCAACCGCCCATAATAAAGTATTATTCCAAGAAAACTTTTCTTGGACACTGCGCGGGCGGCGCACCAGTCGGGTTAGTTTGTGTCGATTGTGTAATAGGGAAAAACCCTATTACCTCAACAAAACTAATAGTATTATAGGTTGTTTCTTGGTGAATGTCAAGCAGTATGTAAACTATATGGTCGTAATTGCGAGATGTCTCAATTTTCCATTAAATTATGCATACAATGAAAAACTCAGAGATCCCCGCGTCATTTACATGACGCGGGACTTTAAAATCTGGACCATTCTCGCCCGCTGAGTCAGCGAGCGAAAAGAAGGTAGCCGCCGTATGCGGCGCCAATACCGATGACGATGAGCAGCGCCAAGACGACGCGACTCAGACCGGGGGATGAGCGCGAAGACCCCTCCTGCTCCTCATTGTACTTCCATAGCGGTATCCGCTTGTTTTCCATCCTGAAGCCTTTTCAACTTTCCAGATTTTTACGTTAAAGAGCCTAAGTCTGAGCAAATAAGAGTGAATCGCAGTGACTCACCCATACCCAAACAAAAACAGGCCTATTATAGGCCAAAGGAATTGCTAAGTCAAAGGTTCTAGTCAGGGAGTGCAACTAATGTGTATATACATGTAATAGAATATGGGCTTTAGAGCTTTGAGCGCACAGTCATATCTGCTTCAATGGTAGCCCGATCGCGACCATACTTAAGACGAGATAACTGTCGAATCATCTCTGCCAATTGCGGATTCATCTTGGCATTCATCACGTCCATATCTTTTTCTAGTGACATACTAAACGGTGGCACTGGCTCATTATTGACAATGGTTTTAATGTAGACATGATACTTCTCAATATTGGCTAAATCGGTTTCATTAAAAGTCGGCGCAAACTCGTGCTGCAAGAAGTTAGCATCAGGCACACCAATTCGGAACGATACGATTGTTCCGACGTTACCAAAAACCGCATTTTTAACCTCTTCATCAATTTGACCAATATACTGGTTGGCCACAATTAAGTTCAGACGATACTTTCGAGCCTCGGCCAAAATAACAGCGAAGTCTTCAGTAGCGTAGTTCTGAAACTCGTCCACATACAGGAAAAAGTCTTCACGCTTCTCCATTGGCATATCTTGCCTACTCATGGCTGCGGTCAATACTTTTGGCACTAAGATCAAGCCTAAGAACTTAGCGTCTTCTTCACCTAAAATACCTTTCGACAGATTACACAAGATAATTTTTTTCTCGTCCATCGCTTGGCGGAAATTAAATGCGCTTTCTGACTGACCAATGATGTTACGCATGGTTTTGTTGGTAATAAAGCGACCGAATTTCGAGACGATATAATCTAAAACTTCTGATTTATGGAAATCAGATGTCTGGGCAATTTGATCGGTCCAGTAGCGGCGAACAATAGGATCTTTGACGTAAGGTAATAACTCATCCAAGTACTTACTATCAGTCATAACCCGGACTAATTCAATAAAAGTACTGCCCGGTCGACTCATGATCGTTAACATAGCATTCCGAATTGCGTGCTCAAATCGGGGACCGATGATACCAGTTCGGTGCGGGTCATAAAGCTTGTACATCAAGCCAATAATTGAGCCCACCACAAAGTGCTGCTGCTCTTCTGAGTCAGCTTCCATCATGTTTAAACCCATTGGGCGATCAAGATCTGATGGATTAAAGTAAATCACATCCTCCGCTCGGTGAGGGGGCATTAACTTTAAAATGTCCTCCACAAACTCTCCGTGAGGATCAATGGCACAGACACCGTGACCAGCCTCAACATCTTGCAAGATCATCTCTTTTAAGAACTCGGATTTACCAGTGCCTGTCTTTCCCACAATATACATATGGCGGCGGCGGTCATTCAAACCCATGAAGACAGGTCGGATATCACCACGATACTTAGAGTTGCCCACAAACAAACCACTGGTAGGAATGCTATTTGGTGCAGGTGCATTTTTAGCGTTCAACCAAGTAATATGGTGCGTCTCGACTGTTTTGTTAGGGAAGTGAAAAACAGTCGCCAACTCCTCAATATTTAAGGTGGAACTAGACCATCGCCAGAGCGGCATATATCGATATAGGAAATCAATCATGAAGAGGTGTTTGACAAAGTTGCGGGCTCGTTTGAACTCATTGTAGGCTGAGCTAAATTGTGCAAAGGCACCCACAATATTATTCAAGTGCGACTCGGCGGAATGATCATTCTTTGCCGATACCACTACGCGAATTGAAACTCGAAAGCCTGGCTTATCAGCTTTACTGCCAATAGCTTCCATTTCTTTAGGATCATGTGAGTAAGAGGCCTTGTCGGGATCAGCTTCTTTTTTCTTTTGATTCTGAATATATGAACGAGCGGTACTTTGCCATCTTCGATTATCAGGCTGCAACAAAAACTGAATAATCGCTCCTTCGCCGTCACCCAGTTTTGAGAGCGCTGACGTGATGAGCGATAGGCCATCGGTTGGTAAATCTTTGTACGTTTTGATGGGAAAATACGTCGCTTTCTGCAGCTTAACGGCGGTGAACTGGACTCGCCCCTTTTCGTTAAAAATATTAACCTCATCAACTTCTTTAATATCTGCCGAAGGGTACGCCCCATTGACTTGCTTCTCTACTAAATCTCGCAGATCACGTGGACAGCTAATATGAAAAACGATACTTTCTTTAACAGCCACAATTTCAAAGGAAAAGATATCTTCTGTTTTTAACCAACTCCAGAAGCCGTTTTTCTTTAGCGAGTAAAGACCAGCGAACATTTGCTCCGCGGCATCGATTTTAATTTCATTATCACGAGGCAAACGAACTAATAA
>JALYRS010000085.1 GCA_030855135.1 bacterium
CGGCTGTCTGCAAAGGTGCCGGTGAAAGTTGGAGTAAAGGTGTGGGTATCTCCTGAAGATGTGATCGTGAGGCCGATGTTTGTATCAGATGAAGTAGCAAACGTTTGAGAAGATCCTGTTTGTCCGTTTAATGATGTTAAACCTCCTCCTGCTCCTGCATCAGTTCCGCAAGAAAATTGTCCGGTGGTCGCATTCCACAAAAGCTTATCTCCTGAATTTGAACATGCGCTTAATCCGGCTCCTCTCACCGCGCTTGTGATATAGAGATTAGTTGTTGTTGCTCCAGCAAGATTGGGAAGCTGGGTAAGTGTTCCGAGCGTGGTGGTTGCGTTGATGCGAGCGTCAGCCCGGGCATCCGTGTAATACAAATTCGATCCCTCAGCAACATTGGTGGTCAAAAGACCAAGTGATGATGTAGCTACTTGTGTCCAGGTGTTTCCTGCTCCTCCGATGAGGAGTTGATTTGTTGTTACCGTTGAGAGACCGGTTCCTCCTTTAGTTCCTCCGATTGCAGTGGCGTTCCAGGTACCCGTGCCTATGGTGCCGAGGGTGGTGAGGTTTGTGGATCCCGCCCAAGTAGAAAGCGCAGTGTTCTCAACGTTGTTAAGTGCAAGGGTTGTCTTTAAGTTAGCGGTGGTAGTTCCAGCAAGTGTGCCAGTGCCGCTGGCGTAGAGAACATCTCCTGCAGTGTATGAAGCAAGTCCAGTGCCTCCTCTATTCACTGCCAGTGTTCCTGTTGTGTCTGAAAGTGCAATGCCCAAGGTAGAGGTAGCAACAAGTGCATAGCCTGTTCCTGTTCCGCGAAGGATCTGGCCGAAGCTTGGTGCTGAAGAAAGTCCTGTTCCTCCGTAGACCGTTGAAAGGGTTGAAGTTGCAGATACTGCTCCATTCACTGCCTGCAGAGGCCCGGTCAATGATCCAATGGTGAGAGCTCCATTAAATGTATTAGATCCTGTGAATGTATTAGATGAGTAGGCTTTTGGAATGGTGGTTGAAGCATTGATGAACGCTTGAACAAGAGAGTCTGCGTAGTATCTGTTGGTAGAGCCTTGAGCAAGAGCATCAGTGGTGGTGCCTGCAAGAGCTGAAGCGAATCGAGTAGGAGTGTAGTAGAGGTTGGTGCCTTCAGAAAGATTGGTGGTACTTTTTGTGCCGAGCCATACATCTGCTGAGGTAGTGGCGAATGAGTTTGCAAGGTAGTAGCTTCCCTCCTGTCCATCAAATGTACCTGTCCATGTTCCTGTTCGATCAAGGGTGAGTGCGCCTGCAGTATTTGAAAGACCTGAACCGGTGAGATCAGTGAAGGTTTCGGAGTTGAGGCCGAAAGAGGTGGTGGTGCTATTTGTGGCGGATACATTTCCAAGAGTTGAAAGACCAGAGACAGTGAGTGATCCAAGGGTGCCAACACTTGTTAGGGAGGAGGCAGTTACTCCGGAGGCGAGTGTTGATCCGGAAAGTGTTCCAGCAGGAGCAATAACCGCATTCGTACCTGCTGCGGTGATGAGGCCTTTGCCGTTCACGGTAATGTTTGGAATAGCAGTTGAAGATCCAAATGAGCCTGTGTTGGTGTTAACGGTAGCAAGCGTCGTCGTGTTGCCTGTTGAGGAAACATCGCCGGAAAGATTTGCGTTGGTGGTAACCGTAGCAGCATTGCCTCCGATCGAAAGTGAGGAAGCAGTTCCTGTGAGTCCAGTTCCCGCTCCGGTAAATGATGAGCCGGTGATAAGGCCGCTTGATGTAACAGTGCCTATGTTTGCAGCGGTCGCAAAGAGATTAGTTGAAGATGCAGTAGTGCTGAAGAAGTTTGTGGTAGTGCCGTTAGTTCCTAGGAAGTTTCCAAATGTCTGAAGAGCGCTCCATGAGTTTGCGGAGGTGGTACCGAATGCCAGAGAAAGATTGTTTGAAGAAATCTGGAGCGGATATGTTGCTCCGGTAATGCGATTAAGATACGACGTATTCCAGTCTGTGGTTGAAGCAGTGAGAGGAATGTTGTACCCAGCGGTCAAGGAGAAAGCTCCAGTGCCTGCTGTGTATGTAAGGCCGGTTGCAGATGATGAGAGAGCGTTTCGAGCTAGGG
>JALYRS010000053.1 GCA_030855135.1 bacterium
ATGGTAAAAAATTGATAGATAAAGTAAATAATCATTTATTGAGTAGTAATAACAAACGCCTAAACATAGCATTTTTAGGTAGATTGTCACTCGAAAATGAAGTAGCGAAGTTTACCCAAAGTATTGAGTTACTGCGGAAAAAGGGCTTCACGGTGAGCATGAAATGGGTGGGCGACGGGCCACTAAGATCCTTAGCTGAAACAGTGGGTGAGGTAACTGGATTTGTAAACGAGCCGACGCAGTATCTGCAAACTGCAGACATTATTTTTGTTTCGTCATATCTTTCACTACTAGAAGCTCAGTCATTAGGAAAGATCTGTTGTAGTTTTTATTCTCATGCACTAAAAAAAAGGTATCTAGAAACGTATCCAGGTTCACAGTGGTGTGTGGTAGCTGAAGAGCCACAGCAGTTGTTAGAACAGTTACTAAAACTTACGGATAGTGAAGCACTGACGTTGCGAACAGCCGGTAAAGACTGGGCCACTTTACAAACATGGGAGAAAGTTACCGATACATATGAAGCTATTTGGAACTCATAAAAACATTGCCATAGTTGTGACGGTGATGAACGAGGCCCACACGATTATCGGTCTACTGGATTGCTTGCGTCAACAATCGTTCATAGCTAAGGAAATTATTGTGACAGATGGTGGATCAAGTGATCAAACGCTTTCATTACTAAAGACGTATCAAAAAGATCATCCCCACTTTCCCGTAGAGGTTATCACCATTAAAGGCAATCGGAGTGTGGGGCGGAATGCTGCCATAGAAGCGGTGAAGAGTCAGCTAATCGCAGTGACGGATGCTGGTTGCTATCCAAGGACAGATTGGCTGGCTGAGCTTGCTCAGGAGTACGACTCGGTAGCTAAGAGGCACCCTAAAAAATCAATTGTAATTGCTGGTTACTATGAAGGGTTAGCTACTACTCCCTTTGAGGCAGCCGTCGTGCCCTATGTCTTAGTCATGCCGGAAGCAGTTGATGAAAAATCTTTTTTGCCAGCTACACGCTCGGTGCTGTTTGATAAAGCAGCGTGGGCGGCAGTTGGTGGCTTTAATGAACAACTACAGATAAATGAAGATTATTATTTCGCCCGACAGCTAGTAGCGAATCATCAGATTCAGCTCGGTTTTGCGCGCCAGGCGATAGTGGGTTGGGTGCCGCGGCATACTCTAAGTGAATTTACCCAGATGATCTACAGCTATGCGAAAGGTGATACTGCAGCTCGAATGTTTAGACCTAAAGTGGGCTTAATCTTTGTGCGCTATCTACTTGGTATAGGGGTTGTAACGGGGTTACTAGTGACCGGAAGTACAGTAGCAGCGTTGCTGCTCATTGCCGTTGGTTTGATGCTCTATAGTATCTGGGCGATCAAGAAAAATTATCGCTCAGCAGCTGCTGGCTGGTACTACTTACCAATTTTACAGATTGTGTCAGACTTTGCTGTAATGACAGGCTCTGTGGCTGGCTTACTCTTTAAACAGAGTCAGCGATAACACCACACCTACCACCGTTAGTAATGAAGCGATCAGCAAGCTTTGGATACTGACTAAGCCGTAGTAACCAGAAAAAAGTATTCTCAGCACTATAGTGTGGGATAAAAAGAGTAGATACGAGTACTTTCCCGCAGTGGCCAGCGCTTGGTAGATTTTTGCAGGTAAGACGTTACTCCAGCGTGGAAAACCAAGTAAAAGTAGCACCGCTGCCGTCCCGTACGGGATGAGGGAAAACTTAGTAAAACGTAGCGCAATGATGGGATCAATGCCTAGTGAGAGATCCTTCATCACCACTTGATAGAGCGCTGCTAAGCTAACGACGCAAGCAAGTAAGACAGCTATAAGCACACTGAGCCGTTTACTTATGTCATGATACGCCAACCACATACCAAGATAAAAATAAAAGATCCAAGTGCCAAAAAAGATATACTGACCTTGGTCGAGAGCAAAAAAATTCGTAACTAAACCTGCTTCTCTGACATATACATACCACCCAAAAAAAGCTATTTGAATTACTCCCGTGATAAAAAGGGTAGCGTGAGAGCATTTTTTGAGTGTTTTTAATAAAAAGGGAAACAGGACATACAACTGGAGTATTAACGGGACAAAGTAGAGTTGGTAATCAGCGCCACCCATCAAGATTCTCTGCCAGATCGGTAATAAATAGGCAGGAGGATACCAAAACGGCTCTAAGGATAGGCTCCAGATCAATAAAGCACTCCAGAGCAGGTATAATGGTAGTAATTTAAATAAGCGCCGGTGGATAAAACTAGGCCAGGAAAATGGCGTGGTAAGATACTTTTTTGTTAATCCATAAGCAGAGGCAGCGATAAATACTGGTACACAAAAGCGAGCTAGCTGATCAATAAAAACGAAAAAACCGGCTCCATCAGGACGCAGGTAGACTCGGTTTAGGCTAGCTAAGAAGTGCAGTAAAATCACTGCTAGAATGGCCAGGCCTTTAGCGGCTGCAATATGATTTCTGTTAACTGCTTGGGACTTAGCTTTGATCATAGACAAGCTTCATTATTACACGGAGTGACGGACAATAACATGCGATGAAGAAATCACTTTTAAACAGACAACCTGCTAGTTTCTTGCACATTTCCTAGAAAGCTATTATTTTGTTCTAATCTATCAATAGTAAAATATGAGAATATGAAAAAATCAAATGTTAGTCCTACTAGTACCAATGATGATAAGTTTGCTGACGAGAATCTTGATTTACTAGGCGAGCAGCTCGATGGTGCGGCCAATGATACACTGAATGAATTGGACATCCCCAGTGTCTATGGCGAACAATCAGTCAGCGGTAATATGCCTGATCCTGAATCAGATGATGATATGCTCTTGAATTCGCACCAGGTAGGTCTTCGCGTATACGAGGACGAGGAATCACCCCAGGAACTTAATATAGCTGCGGATGTCGCGGCTGCCGAAGCTGATAGAAGACAAAATGGTACGTAAAGTATACAAGTAGTCATAAAAAAACCGCCTCTGTTAATTCGAAGCGGTTTTTTATGTAATGTTATTACTATTGAGCGGCACCATCGCCAGTGTCGACACCACCTTGAACGTTAACATCCACCTGATCGGGGACATTGACGTTAGTTGCTGGCCCCTGAAACGAACTAAATAGTCCAGGTAAAACGTACATTAGAAAAATGGCTAGGACGATAAGTCCTGCTAATCCCAGTACTAGGTTTACGAGGCTATTTGAGCCTTCAGTTCGAGCTGGCTGCTCGCCACCTGCATTGTTTATTACTACCATATATCCTCCTTTATTAGATATAGATAAAGCATATGGTTAAAACCTATAAATACGATAGGAAAATAATCACAGAACTGTAAGAAGACTGGTGAATCAGGGAAAAGCAGGGAAATTATACTTTACTATAGCGATAGGGAAGCAAATCAGTCGCTTTAACTTTCAAGACATCATCTCCACTGCGCAAAATCACCCAAGCATTAGGCGCGTAATCTATAATTAACTCACGACATTTACCGCATGGTGAAACCACACGAACATCTTGGTTTGCCTCTTCAGGTCGTGGATGTTTAGCTGTTACTAGACAAGCAATATCATTTTTTCCCTGGGAAAGAGCTACGCCCAGCGCCACTTGTTCGGCACAGACATCGTTACAGCCAAACGAACCCTCTACATTGACGGCGGTTAGAATCTCTCCGTTTCCAGTCAAAATAGAGGTAGCCAAGCGATGTTTTTTCTCTGAAAAATGCTGTTTGATGTGGGCTATAGCCGCTTCAATGAGTTGTTGATCTAGGGATGTTAATTCCATAGGGCAAAGTATAGCATGTGGCGGTGAGAGTGGGGTTCGAACCCACGTGGCCCTTGCAGACCCCAAGGTTTTCGAGACCTGGCCGTTCAGCCGCTCCGGCATCTCACCATAATCTTGATTTTCAAAGTATGTGCACCCGGCGCGATTCGAACGCACGACCCTCAGATCCGCAATCTGATGCTCTATCCAGCTGAGCTACGGGTGCCAGTAGAACCTATATTGTAGGGTGTACCTCTGGATAAGTAAAGCTATGGAGTAACTATTCTTCTAAGGGAATTTTATCTTCTACCCACTTGGCAGCTTTTTCGTAGAGAGTCAGTGGTGGTTGCTGATTAATCAGTACTTCACTGAGCATCTCGGCTAATGGTTCTTCCGGAGTTTCTCCCAGTAAAATACTCAAGCGCCAAGGAAAGCGACCAACTTCTATATGGAGAATCTTTTGTCCATGTTTAGTGGTAAACCAAAATCTGCCCAGTTCATCCCAGTAATAGAGCTGTTCTTCAATTCTGACGCCATAGGTGGTGAATGAGTAGGTAATCATACCGGGAGGAATGACTGCCAAAACGTACGACAAAAAGACAAACGCGACTACTACCGCAATGAAGATAAATTGGCCAGCAAAGAAGAGAATTAGGCTCAAGAGCAGGGCGATGATGAAGATAGTGCTGAAATACTGTTGTTTTCGTTTCTTGAAAGGTCTACTGGGTGCCATCCACTCGACAACTAACTCTTCAGTCACCGGCTTGTTAAAAATGGGTTGAGGGGCGGCGGGAGTAGCTTCAGGGGCTGGTTGTGACCTTTGAGCTGGCTCGTTGGAAGTCTGGTTGTTTTGCGCTGTAATTGGCTGGGTGGTGGATTCGGTCATCTCTAACAAGTGTACACGAAAATCTTAACGGTTTGAACGAGCAGAGAATGATACAATAGTGGCTGTCCTCTTGAGACGTGGAGAGTTGGCCGAGCGGTTTATGGCGCTAGTCTTGAAAACTAGTGGGCGCAAGCCCTCACAGGTTCGAATCCTGTACTCTCCGCCGCCAAGCGAATGCAATGAGCCTGCCTAGTGCAGCGAAGCTGCCTCCCTACTCTACCTAGTGTGGGATACACTGAAAATGTCTTCAATTGTATTGAAAGGTCGATCCATTTTTTTTTGCACTTGAATTTCGCATAAATTTAATTTTTTAACTTACTAAATTTTCCTCAAAAAAAGTTCGAATCCCACCCCCCTATTGAGCTAAACTCCATATCTCCGGTTCCAATCGTACAAAGCGATACATAAGGCAGTCGCAACATTAAGTGAAGAAACGGTACCTATCATAGGAATATCTAATGCAAATTTACAAATAACTAAATATTCTTCGGGAATACCCTTACTTTCTTCACCAACAACAAAACCAACATTTTCTTCATAGTCTGTTGTAAAAATATTAGTAGAAAGATCAGTTATTTCCAGAGCTATGAGAGGGGGAAGTCTATCTAATAGCGAAAAAAATGTTTTTGAATCAATAAATTTGTGAGGAACAAAATTTATGGCACTCCGTGAAGTTTTGTTCACTTTGCTTTGATTCAAATCTGGTGTTTCTACGAAATACACGTACTTTACGCCTGTGGCATCTGCACACCGAAGTATATTACCGATGTTGAATGGATTATCTATGCCTACAGCTATGACAATTGGACCATCCTTTTTACCCTGCTTAGCTAGTTGTCTAGCGTGAAGTTCTTTACTATTGAGTTGATTGCCCGCTTGTCCCTCTTTTGTCATAAAAGACTCCGTTTAGATCTTGTGGTATAATACCACGCCCACCCAGGTTTGAGTCTCTCTAGAAAAGGAGAGACAATGGCTACAAAGCCGGATCGTAACTATGTACGCAACCAAGTCAATTACGACGAGGGAGCTGTAGACAAGGTCTTCGAAGCGGTTGAATACCTGCAAACTACCGGTGAACGCCGAGGAGAAAAGCAGTCAGTGTTTAACTGGCGGAACAAGAACGGCATTACCCAAACCATTACTGTCCATAGCGACGGTACGGTTCACGTTAAGACGTAATTTGTTCTGAGACTCACTACCTGGGTGGGTCTTTCTTTTATTTGTTAGCATTGATAAATTTTTTTCATGATACTCATATGTTGTCATAAATCTAAATAAATAAGGAAGTAAGAGTTCGGCGTAATTTGCACCACCCCCGCACCGACAAAAAATTGGCAGTAGCCAATTTGTTTGGCGGTATGGGCTGAGTGAGTGATTTTCCGTAGGATAGCCCGCCGGCGACGTATAGCGAAGCTGCCTCCCTACGCCTACTGTTTTCGGTTGCTTCGAGATTTGTCTTCTAAAACTCAATTAGGATTGTGTGGCTTGTTAAAAAGTGCAGAAAAGCTTCAGGATTCCAAACATAGTCTGTAATGTAGAAAATTGCCTAAATGACCCTCAAGAGACGTCTTAGTTCGAACCTTGTTTTCTTTGTGATTAAGTCTGACTAAAGTATAAAATATTATATAATTCGAGCATGAATAAAGAGATTATTGAAAGAGTTAAAACACTATCTATAGTATTAAATGAGATTCCAGAAATCCGTTACCTCGGAGACTCAATTCTAAGAACTCCAACTGAC
>JALYRS010000015.1 GCA_030855135.1 bacterium
GTATTGGGCGCAGCGCCATCCACATGATGCTGCTGTAAGCCAGGGTTTATCCCCTGATTCTGTAAAACCCGGCATAGCGGGTTCAGTACTAAGCATGGTTGATACTCTCATGGGTAGGCAGCCTACTGAATATACAGGTGTGGGCATTTATTCACCTGACGAAGCATTTGCTTTGTTAAAAACTGCCAGTATTAACACAGGTTTATACACAACCCTACAAGCATATCTTGAGCGAGTACAGCGGTTACCAGGCAAGAGCTAAACACTTTTCTGTTAGTGAATTATTATGAGAACCAATTCTCTGACTAGAGCTTAAATAGCGTGAAATTTATTCAGTTTAAAAAGTTACTATGGTCCAGGTGGACGTGGATTATTGCCACCTAAGCCTCCTACGGGAGGTGCAGCTGGCGGTTGACCAGCTGGAGGTGCTGCAGCTCGACGGGTTAGTGGTGTCTGAGGTACATTTCCACCACCTGTTGGAGGTCTGTTATTTGTTGGGGTTAGTGGATCAAATGGTAAAGCCGCTGCGGGAGGGGGTACAGCACCAGGGCCAACTGATTGATTTCTTGTGAGTAATGTTCTAAGTTGAGGGCCAAATACTGCTGCACCCGTAGCTACCGCTGGGGCAGCTTGCATAATATTAGCTGCTCTGCCAGCCAAGCCAGCAATTGGTCGACCTAATGCAACTGCTGCAGGCACACCAACCAGACCTGCTGCCATACCAACGGCTGCACCTCGAGCACCGCCTGCTAGACCACCTGGACCACCTAATCTACCTCTTGATCCAAAGTAACCACCGAGTGCTGCAAGTGCTGGAGCACCAATTAGAGCTCCAGCAGCAATACCATTTCCAATCCCTCTATACGGCTTCGTATTATCAATTCCAGCCTGAATTAGGCTACCAAACATACCGCCTTGACTTACACCAAAAGCTTTTTTAACTTCATCAACTAAGTTAGGTAACGCAAGAATCAAGGCCAGACCAGCTAGGAAGGGAATAGTATCGGCATCGGTAAAGCCAGCTAAGTAAGGTGGCTGGAAGCCACCAGTCACTGCAGATGAAGACTCTCGAATGACGTCAAAGATAATTAAAACTAATAAAATTGCCGGGAAGACAGCTAAGTTGCCGACCAGGTTTTTGATCCAGCCCCCTAACGCACTTTTACCAGGAATGGCGCCGGTCATCAAAATGACTGGCGCGAAAGCGATGCTCAAGATAATCTCGATATAGACTTTGAGTAAGTTGAAGAAGAGTTTGAAAGTATTAAAAACAATTACTAGCAGAATAATAACGGCAGCGGAAATAGTGGTAAAGACTTTACCCAGAGCACCAACTACACCACCTCCCATTGCCTGATCAATAAAGATGCCAATGCGATTGCCTGCATCGCCAGCAACATTCATTTGAATTAATCGACCTGCAATTTGGAAGACATTGCCATCAATCAGATCTACCTTGCCAAACAGACCAGCGAGTAAGAACATCACCAGATACATGGCATCAATCATCAAGCCGGCAATCGCATACGAGAAGGTAACCGCCAATAAAGCAATAATAATGCTAGGAATAGCTTGCTGAGCCGTCACCACCGCTTGGCTACTAATTTTCTGACGGAACATGATCATGAAGCCAATGATGACAAATAGTAAAATAAAGAAGAAGTAAGCCAAGTTACGCATAATTTTCCAGACACTCAGAATTGGATTCAAAGCAGAAAAACCTAATCCTTGAGCGTAAGCGGGCTGGGCGACGCCAATTCGCAGATCTTGCATCACATCAGCAACATAGGTTTGGGCACTAGCGGGAGGTGTGTCATACATCGTCCCGATGAAACCGACTAAAGATCCATAGGCACCGCCAGCACTAGAAGTTTCCATTGTCGCCCCGTCCGCATCAACGTCATCCAGACAATTAATCGACTTTGGTTCTAATTTACATCCCATTTCAGTCAAGATGCCTTCAAAGATTTTAGAGGAGGTGTAGTCGAGATTAGTATTACCTTCTTGAGCAGCGGTAATACCTTCATTTCGTTTCTGTACCTGAGGGATACTACTACCAATGCTTACACAGCGGTACTTATAGTTTGGATCATTTGGGTCTTCAGTCCCGCCCCGAACGCCTTGTTCATCAAAGAAGCGAGTGCCGCCCGGACATCTACGACCGCCAGGAATGTCATCAGCAGCCGCAAATATTTTAGGGGTGAAAAAAACTGAAGTAGCAAGGAAAAAGGCAAGGAGAAGATAAAAGCACTTAGATAGCTTTTTTAGCATTATACCGTATTGTACTTGACAGTGATTAGAGATAGAAGAGAGAGAAATACAGAGGTGGGAGTTGCTATGGCTACGCCAAACCAGTACTTTCTGTGTGTATCTATTACACGTCCGTTTTTAAGGTGGGCTGAGGTATACTGGAAAAGATGATTGATCAAGACAAAACACAACAACTCAAAAACCTGATGGCTGAAGCACACTCGGTGATGATTCTCTTAGGTCCGACTCAAAATCGTGATCAAGTAATTGCGGCGCAGGCATTGGCTGATGGGTTGCTGGCCAAAGGGAAGAATGTGATCATGGCCTCGCCGATGCCGGTTAATCAGGCCTGGAAGATTTCGGGAACTGTAGAAACTAAGTCAGAGATCGGCAATCGCGATTTGATGGTCAGCTTTCCCTTTATTCCAGAATCAGTGGACAAGGTTAGCTATCACATAAATGAGAACGACAATAAGTTCTACTTAGTGGTAAAACCTCAATCAGGTAAAGAGCCACTCGCGGCCGATAAAGTAGAGTTTAGTTATGCTGGTGCGGAAACCGACCTGATCATCTTACTCGGTGTTCATGATTTAGAGTCACTCCAGCAGCTGTATTATGGCTACGAACAGCTCTATGAATCGACTACCATTGTCACTTTACATACCTTTGAACCAACCATTGGTTCGCTCAAGCTCGATATTTCTGGGGCTTCATCTTTTAGTGAAGCGGTAATTGGCATTATGGGCGCACTGGAAGCACCACTAGATGAAACTCAAGCTACTCAGTTGCTCTCCGCCATCGAAGAGGCGACAGATTCTTTCCGTTCATTCTCGACGCAGCCAGAAACATTTGAAGTCGTAGCCTACTTAATGAGGGCTGGTGCTCGCCGCCTGAGACGAGATGAGAAAGCACAGCCGGAACAATCAACCTCGCAAGGTGCCGCTAAATCAAAATCAAAGAAATCTTTTTCCAAATCAGGTGCTCGCGCTGGCGGCTTGGATTATCACCCAAATTCGTATAGTCCCTCAGCCGGTGGCTAGTGTCCTACTGACAAAAACTCAGCTCTTGAGGCTGACCAGCTAGATCTGGATTAGCATACGCTGGTACGGTGATCGATGCTTTTAACTCACATGCTTGATCGGGATTGATGCCCAGTTGTGAGATGAAATCGAGCTCAGCTTTATCACGAACTTGAGAGAAATTAGCACCCGTAATAGTAATCAAAAAGCTATCTTCATTGGCAAAGTAAATAATCGAGTACTCATCTGTTTCACTTAATGTCACATCACCTCGACTGTTGCGGGGCTTGTTGCCGAGATAAAAATTGACAATCGTCACCCCAGAGCTTCTGATGGTCGGGGCTATAGGAGCCGCACTAGGACTTGGTAAAGGTGAGTAGAACTCAGGACTCATGCTGGCGGGTGGTAACTCAGCATTGGTGCCAAAAGTCAGCGTGGTGCTAGGCTCAGGCAAGTTGGTGGTGACCGAACCAGGCTTTAGCGTCTCGGTGGGCGAGTCGCCACTGGTAAGGGCGATCAAGATGCCAATCAAAAGTAAAATCCCCAGACCTAAGCCGAGAGCTCTTTTTTGAAAGGTAGTTAATTGATTAAAAAACATCATAAAATTACTCAATGCCACAGGAGCGAGGGCCAGCTGCGGACCAAGGACCCCAGTTTTTACCATTATTTGATAACTGGATCATATACTCAATATTCCGCTGTGGATCGGTAAAGCGCTCGACACACTCATTCAAGCGCGATGCATTACCCACGACACAGCGGAGCGGCTCACGACCAATATCACCAAAGGCATCGCGGCAGTGCGCAATTAGGTTGATCTGGAACAAGCCAATACTATAGTCATACGTACCACCATCAAATAAGCCGCGACTATCCTTACTGTCCGCCCCATCAACTAGGAAATCACCATCATTGTCCCGGCCATCGGTGCCGAAAGTACAGCTTTTGTTATGATTATTAGGATTGCCGCCACTTTCACGGCCACAGATCATCGATGCTTTGACAGCAGCTACGGCAGCCTCGTTGTCGGTGACGCCGGCTCGCATAAACGATTGCTTTAAGTTGGCGACTGAACATGGTCCACTTTCTACCACCTTACAGTTACCGTTGCCGATGCCGTCTAGATCAACTACGCGGCCATCACTATCGCTCAAACGGCGTATATCACCGCAGTTACCCGTCAGGAACTCTTCAGTCGTCTTACAAGCCGTCACAAACTCGTAGGTCTCGGTGCCAACGACGTTTATGGCTTTCTGAATCTGACGCATCATGTAACCGAGTGCTGCTCCGCGGATACGAGGATTCTGAGTTTGGGCCACGGTTTCTGGTCCAAATGAGCTTTGGCGACAGGTTTGCAGGCCAGTTAACGGATCGATGCTACAGTCGTCGGTGAGGAACTCACGCTTGGGATTGCCCGTCGTTACTTGGTTAGTCAGATCTGCTATGACGAAGTTCTCGATCACTTTGGGATCACCAGCAATAGTTACGGCATCCCGCCAGCTCTGCGATTCATCAGGTCCAAAAACTAAGCCTGCCAAGGCATTTTCTACTTCTTCCAGCTCTGGACCAACTGGATACACTAAGTAGCTTTTGACTTCTCTAAATCGATCACCGCCAGCCGTAGGACTGCCATTATCAACTTGGACTTGACCTAGAAAGTTAAACTCGTTGCGACTCGGTGTATCTGCGCGCAACTTGAATAGCATTTTAGTAATATCACCTATTCTTTGGAAAATCGTACCAGGATTACTCTCTATCACTGCCGGATCTTTAATTTGATTGGCATCTTCGAAGCGCATTTCTGAAGAAGAGTCACAGATTTCTCCATTTTTGTTGATCAAATCGACCAAGCCAGCCACGGTAGGATCGCTTTTACACTCTTCACCGGCACAGTTAATGGGCTTATTTACTTCAGCGGGCAATTTGTTTAGTAGTTCAACTTTGTCTGACTCAATTTTTTCCACTCGGCGATCATTACTCTCTTTAGGAGTAATGGCGTCACGGACTAAGAACAGTGGATCGTCATAGTACATTTTCTCGCTGCCCACGGCATCTGGTTGTCGTTGTTTCTCAGTGGCCACGTCAGGAATCTTAAAGGCAATTACAATCACTTCCTGATCAGGTGGCGTGCCGCTTTGGGGGTTTTGGTTGAAGGCGGTGAAGAAATTGTAAAAGTCATTGACCTCTTTTTTAAGATCAACCGTCACCACTAAAAAGGCTAAGCGATACAACCGGTCAAGATAAAGGGGCATGTGATCAATACCGGTGCGCAGCGCTTCGTCGCCTTCCCCTCGGGCATACATCTCGCAGCTTAGGCCAGCTGACTCAGCCGAACTCTTGAGATCTTTAGTAGTGTAATTAGATTCAATGATGGGTTGATAGAGCGGGCACGTTTCTGGTGTTTCCAGCCGACCACACATCTCTTCGATGACGGTCAATAACTTCATTTTTTGGATGCATTGCTGATTAAGGTCGAGGAGCGGATACACCGGGCCCGAAGCTATATCTTGTTGGATGGGATCTAAGCCTTCAAACGTTATATCTCTATATCCAAAGTAATCCTCAATCGAGCCGAATAGAGAAGCTTCAGCGGGACTTCTAAAGAGCGGCACATTGGCGGTGGTGGCATCGATCACATACTGAGTTTCAATATTATTGAATTGATAAAAAGGAGTGAACTCATTGGCATACAACCGACGGAAAGTATCAACGTCACCTTCGATAGTGGTCTCGATGGGAAACTTAGGCGCAGCGCACTGGACTTGATATCCTTGACGAATCATCGCCTCGGTAAAGACAACTTTATCGGTGCCTACGCCCTCAATTGGCATTATGTAATACCCTAAGTTATCGATGGCTTGTTCACAGATTTTGAGGACTGTAGCTGGGTCGTTGCACTGGGTGCGCAAGGCTTCACGACAGGCAGGATTCCAGAATGGGCGGGTGTAACTAAAAGCGCCGTCACGGTTTAAGCCTAAAGCGTTAAATAAGAGAAAAGCCTCTACTCCAGGATTAGATACTGCCAGCGGCACTGCTTCGATAAACTCTTTTAGACTGGTCTCACTTTCCAGGAAAGGACCTGATTCAGTGATGTAAATTGGTTTACCCGCTAGGGCGGCGTAGGTATCAAAGTACTTCGAGAGAGCGTCGGCAGTGGGGGTGCCCGCAGTGATGTAGTACGGCAGTGCCACACCTTGAATCCCCGGAATTCCGGCTAAAGTGGTCAGGTATCTTTGGCGATAGGCTGTTTCCGCAGCTCCATCTGCTCCTGGTACACCTTCAGAGTCGCCGCAGTACATATCGATCTGACCGGTAATGAGCTTGATGTTGCCATTGCCTGAGACTGCCCCGGCGACAGCACTGACAAAAGCCGCTTCCTGTTCCAGTGGAATATACTCCGCACAGTTTGGCTCATTGTGTCCGGCGGTGGCGACGAAGTTTTTAGATGTTTGGCTAGCAATTTGGGATAAGATACTGCTGTACTCGGCAGCCGTCAAGTTTTCTGAGCCTTTGCCAGCGCCTAAACGGATAATTACCGTACCGGTAGCACCATTAATGGTATTCACGATGGTAGGAATATCGCCTGGACCAGTCAGCAGCGCCAACGTAAACCGTGCCTCACTAAAGTCACCGGCCCCAAACGGGACGGCGGTGTTATTTCCCACCAACGAACAGTTGCCCCCTTGAGCATAAACCGGTGTAGGCGTCACTAATGCTGCCAAGGAAGTCGTGTTAACTTGGTGCACGCGAAATGCCACTGCGACCATCGCCAGGACAAATGACACTAGAGAAAGTAATTTGCGCACAGCTGATTATATCAATTATCGACGAATGGAGAACTGCTCAATCACACTCACGCCAGTGAACTGTGCGATCAGCCTGATAATGATGAATGCACTTAAAGCGACAGCAATTCCCACCACTAAGTAGGTGAGCGTATTTTTGACACTTTCCATGTCCTTAGAGTTGCCGCCAGAGATCATGTATCTAAAGGCAGCGATTAGAATCATCACAAAACCAACAAAGCCGATGGCAGTAAAAGCGACGGAAAAGACATTGGCCAATAAACATTGGACACCTTGAATGGTGGCTACACCATCTTCGACACAGACACCTTCCCAAGCTTGCGTCTGCGCCCCAACCTTAGCTGGTAGCGCTAGGCTCAGTGCCAAGAAAGTACCCAGGATCGAGGTGAGGGAAAGTGGACGGTGTGGCACAGATTTGATTATAGCAAGCATTATGGTTTTATTCACTAAATAATGGCGTAGGTGAGCCAGTTGGACTAGCTTCCAGCGGCCTTGTCTCAATTACATTGGCTGGTGAGTCAATTCGTCGTGGATTATCTATGACATCGTTCAAGTCGGCAAAGCCTAAAAATCGCACAACCAGGTTTACGATAGCAAATGAGGCCGCCACAATGATAATACCCACCACCGCCGCAATAATTTTCTGTCGAGCTTGGTCGGTTTTGCCTCTATCTCCACCACTGGTGATCCAGTCAAAAGCGCCCCAGATTAGATAGGCAAACACTAGTAAAGCGGAGATTGTTAAAACTACACTCAGTAGACTATTAATTAATCGACCAGGATCGGTAGCGAAGCCTCGTGGAGCTACAATCGGCTCTTGAGCAAGATCAATTGTCTCAGCACTGGTCGTTGCCACAGTGCCCGAAGGAGTAGAAGCATCGGCCACCTGGGTGGCTGGATCAATTTCGTTGGAGAGATACAAGACTCCGTTTCGGTTGATTACTTTTACCTCATCACCGGCGGCCATTAAAGGTGAAATTCTTACCACTCCCACGATGCCTACAAATACTACATAAAGTCCGATTAACACAGTTTTTTTACTCATTAGTTGTATTCTACCAAATATTACCCCAGAAGGATACAAAAACCCCTCCGGAAGGAGGGGTTGAAGGTCAAATCTAACTAGAAGTATTAATTAATAGTTCTAGGATTGTTCAAGACGTCATTTAAGTTGTCGAAACCGATGAATCGTAAGACGACAGTTAAGATGGCATATGAAGCAGCCAAGATGATTAAACCAATGACAGCTGCAGTGATTTTGTTGCGTGCAGACTCAGTTTTACCTTTGTCACCACCTGAGGTAATCCACTCAATACCACCAAGAATGAGGTATGCGAAGACCAAGAGGGCGGCGATGACCATCACAAAACTCAAGACAGCATTGATTAAGCTGCCAAGATCAGTGGCAAAGCCTTGACCTGGGTCAACTGCGGTACCTGCCAAGTCGCTTTGAGCGCTGACAATCGTAGAAAATAATGGAAGTGCGGCTACTGTGGCAGAGGCGGTAGCGAACTTTTTAGCTAATGTATTCATTTTACTCCTTTTTATCAATTTAATTATAGGTTTTAATTGTTCTCTGGTCAAGATCCTGTATTAATAATTCATTTTTTGAGCAGTAAAGTCAAGAACACAAAGTGGTACTAAGGGCTTTTCCCTGTTGTGCCGTTACCAGGTGCACCTCTTAGAAGTGGTGGTCTAGTATTGCCACTATTAAATGTACCACCATTATTCATACCACTTGGTGAGTTACTAGAACCGCCAAAGTTAATAACATTAATACCTAAAAATGTTTGTAGTGCAGTAAAGATAGCCAAGCTAGCAGCCAAGACGATAATGCCAATAATTGATTGGGTAATGCGGTTGCGAGCCGATTCTAGTTTGCCCTTATCGCCACCACTACTAATCCATTCGATTGCACCCCAGATGAGATTTAGCAGAACTAGTAGCGCAGCAATTGCCATGATCGCAGTGAGGATGCTACCCACAAAAGGCCCGAAGCCGCTTCCAGCTTGAGCTGAGTTAAAAGTCTCAGGTACGCCAGCTAAGCCTTGTTCATTAGCAATTTCGTACAGATCAATCTCATTTGCAGCGAGTAGTGGCATTAAGGAGTTACTCCTGGCGCAGTAGGTATATTTACCCGTAAGAGGTTGAAGCTCTCACCAAAGAATAATTGGCTGATAAAGCCAATTATCACAAATGAGCCGACTAAGATAATTAAACCAATAATAGACTGAGTGATCCGATCTCGACCCTTACTAACTTTTGCTTGATCGCCACCAGAAGCAATCCACTCGATCGCACCCCAAACAAAATTAAGAACCACAAAGAAGCCACCGATAGTAATAATGGCATTCCAGAGGTAAATAAAGTAGGTAAAGAAAGTTACCCCACTCCGAGCGCCAGCTTCGTTAGTACCAAGTGCGCCAATCGCTTCATTCTGAATGGCAGCCGAAGCAGGACTCAAGATTGCTAGGCCGAGAAATAAAGCAGGGAGAGCCAGGAGTGAGAGGAATTTGTTAGTCATGACTAAGGATTCCCTAAAAAGATCCTACCCATTAGATCAAAAAAGCTACCCCCACCACCAGCGGGTGCCGTACCTGGTGTTAAGTCTCCGAGAGTCTTTGCCGGATTTAAGAGATCTAGACCAATAATCGTGCCGATTAGGCCCACAATACCGTAAGCGGCCACTAAGATAATTAGACCAATCACGCCCTGGACCATCTCATCTCGAGCTTTGCCAATCTTGGCGCTATCGCCTCCGGCGGTGATCCACTTGAAAGCAGCTAAGACAAAGTATATGACGAAGAAGATACCGCCGACGACAGTTAAGATACTGAGGATTCTAGAAATTAAAATCTCGAGATTAGCCAGCTCCGAGCCTGTGCCTGAGCCAGTGGTATACGCCTGAGTCGGTGGGGTAAAAGTGCCCAACTCGGTAGCTTGTGAGATAAGTGAAGATAAAAACATTAGTTACAGCCCGCTGGTCCACAAATAGTAGGATTAAGGATATAGTCAGCTTCACCGAAGATCAATAAACTAATTACTGCAATGATAGTGTAAGCAGCGACGATAATCACTAAACCGACGATACTCATGGTTAAGCGCTCTTTGGCAGAAGTATTCACCTTTGTATCACCAGCGGCCGTAATGTACTCATATCCAGCCAGGATAAAGTTAAATAACACCCAGACGCCAGCCACGACAGTGCCGATGCGGATTAAGTTAGAGATAAAGGGAACAAGGCCAGAAGCATTGGTAGCACCATAAGCGGCTACGCCTTTAGGAGGAGTGACGGTGCCAAAAACACTATTATCAACTGCGGGCGGAACTGCTTGGGCTAAAAGTTGCTTTGACATTACTCGAATTATATCACTTCTAGAAAAGTATTTGCTGTCCGATTACGATCTCAATAATTTGGACTATCCAGAAGGCCACAAACATTAAAACAAAACCAATTCCCGCAGTGGTGAGGATTTGTTTTGCTTCCTCCATGCCCTTCGTGGATCCAGAAATAAACTTGAAGCCAGCCAACATAATCATGAAAAATAACACTACTCCAGCAATGATGAAGATATTGGTAACCAATAAATTAACTAAAACAGCAGGATTATTGTAGACTGCCGAAACGCTTTGACCATCTGCTAACTTGAGACAGTCACCGAGATTGATACCTTCAGCCCCAGCATCACAGCCAGCAGGGGCCTGGGCTATTAGGACAAAGGTGGGTAAAAGTAGCATACGTGATATTATAGAGCCTATTAGCCGCTATAAAATTAGCAACTTGCTATGCAGCCTATATGCAGCGAACGTTATCTGACATCACTCTACTACACCAATTAAAAGCTGGTAAGCCTTCAGCTGTGAGTTATTGGTTTACGAAGTACCATCAGCCTGTGGTGACGTTTATCGGCACCAAGGTCAGTGAGGCAGCTGATGCCGAAGAGCTGGCTCAGGAAGTCTTCATTAACTGTCTACGCCAGTTACCACTCTTTAGAGGAGATTCTCAGTTGTGGACCTGGATGCAAAGTATTGCCAGGCATGAGATTGCCGATTACTACCGTAAGCGCTACGCTAAAAAAGCTATCAAGGCCCTGCCTTTAGGCGAACTACTCGACGGATTAGCGGTGGCGAATGCTCAAGAAACTTCTCACCAAGTCAAGCATGTTATTCAGCAGCTGAGTCACGAAACGCAGGAACTACTGTTGCTTAAGTATGTTGACAATAAAAAGGTAGCTGAAATTGCTCAGATGATGGGCAAGACCACTAAAGCAGTCGAGGCCGAGCTGTATCGAGCGCGAGTAGAGTTTAAGCAAGTCTATGCAGTTGCAGGCGCCCATGCAGAATAGTGACTTTGTGGCTAAGCTGCAACAGGAAGCTCAGTTGCAGGCCCGTTTAAATCAAGAGCATTTAATTCCGTCTCAGCTAGACTGGCTGACATCATTTATTGGCCGATATAGTTGGCAAGTCATCTTACTGTCATCTGGTGTCACGGCCTTACTACTCAAGCTGTTGACCGAGTAACTATGAGTCAGCGAGCCCTCTTAACTACTACCAGCTCCTTCATTTACTCGATTGGTCAAATTACCTTGGGTCTCCTGCTTCATCCGTACCAAACGATGCAGTCTTTAGTGAGAGAGAAGGTATTTATCTGGATGACAGCCTTACCAATGGTCGTACTGGCAGTTACCACTATGCTGTGGCGCTTCGGTATTGTCCCGGTGATTAGGATAATTTTTTCTTGTACTCAGACAAATCTATTTGCTTGTGACTGGATCTCATTTGCCTCAAATTGGGTAACTTTCTTTTCGATCTACTGGCAAATCCTTCTGCTATATCTGCTATTTCGATTTACCCACGCCTATCGTCACTGAGTTTGAATGATTTTCCTCCCTTTTTGCGACTAATACAGTGTCTATGCAAATTTCTCGACACTGGCGGCTGAACGCCCAACGCTATCGATTAGCAGGTTTTCGGGATAAAGAAACTGGTTCACTCAAGCTGATCGATCAGCCGTATGGCCAGCGATTTACTCCTGGAAGACGTGAAGGTGAACCGAAACAGCTTGAGCATCAAGAACGTAGCTCACCGGAAGAAATCGCTATTGCTCAGTCGTTTCTGGGTGAGTCAGCTGCGGATTAAGTACTATGAATCAACTCAACGCCTCTAATCTCGATCTGGTAACTTTAGTTAATGATGACGATGAAGTGATTGGTTCGATGGATAAAGTAGAGGCACATAGGGGAGAAGGTAAACTACATCGGGCAATTTCAGTTTTTCTTTTTTCAAGCGAAGGCAAGTTACTGCTTCAGCAGAGGAGTGCCAGCAAAATTGTCGGCGCCGGCCAGTGGGCCAATACCTGTTGTGGTAACGTCTGGCCAAGTGAAAGTTATGAAGAGTGCGCCCAGAGAAGGCTAGAGGATGAGCTAGGAATTACCACTGCTCAATTGACACCTGTGACCAAGTTTCAGTACTTTGCCCAGTGCAATGAGGAATTTTGTGAACGAGAGCTTGATCAAGTCTTTGTGGGTAGGTATGACGGCACAGTCAAGCCGAACTCAAAAGAAGTAGCCGAGACTCGCTGGCTGACACTAGATGAGCTGGAAAAAGAACTCAGCTTAGACAGTGGTTCAGAGAGTAGATATGTACCTTGGCTAAAAATAATGTTTGATACGGGAATTATACAAACTATAAAGGAGGCCTATGCCAAATCTAGAAAGTAACCAGGGTTATAACCCAGAAGCTTTGAAAGCTGCAATCGACGAACGAGTTTTGAGTGATGACGAGTTTCGGATGCAGGCTGAGCGTGGCCAGCTAGGCGAGTATGCCGATAATCCAGAAGCTGTAAACATTATTAAAGTAGCACTGCAGTACTACTCAGTCTTCTTCGAGTAATATGACACTGACAACCAAAAAAGTAACGTTAGTAAAGCTGGGTGGCGCTGTCATTACTAATAAAGAAATACCTAATCAGTTGCGACCTGAGGTGTTAGATCGCTTAGTGCGGGAAATCGCTCGAGCATATAAAGAACAGCCAGATATGTGTCTAGTGCTGGGCAATGGGGTGGGCAGCTATGCGCACGTGCCGGCAGCTCATTACCAGACAATGAACGGTTTTATTAATGATGAAAGCCGCATTGGCATGGCGATCACCCAAGACAGTGCCGCTCAGATTAATCGTGAAGTGGTCAAGGCGTGCTTAAGACACGAGATTCCAGCCGTAACGGTGGCTCCCTCCAACTCGCTCCTCACCCGTGATCGAAAAGCCAGCAGTTACTTTACTGACGTCTTTGAAGAGTACATGCGCTTGGGTTTACTGCCAGTTACCTATGGTGATGTGATTGTAGATCAGGCGCAAGGCTGTACGATTTGGTCAACTGACAAGGTTTTGGCCTTTTTTGCCCAGGAATTCACCAAGAATGGCTGGGAAGTGGAAAGTATTATTCATGTGACTGAAGCAGCAGGTGTCTGGCAAATGCAGAATGGCGAGTGGCTGTTAAATGACGATGGGAGCAAACGCATTTATGACTCGATTAATCCCTCGATGCGTGATGAAGTGAAGCAGTCAATGAGTAGCATCAAAGGTTTTGATGTCACCGGTGGGATGTGGCACAAGATTGAAGAATCATTGGCCCTAACTGAAATAGGCATCACCACTAGAATTGTTTCCGGTTTACAAAAGGATTCGTTGTACAATGCTCTACTACAAGTATCGGATAGTGGTACTGTTATTACTCGATAAATGGTTTCCGTACATATGAGTCATACCCAGCAATCATCAGTCACTCCTCAACATGTTGCCATTATCATGGATGGTAATCGGCGATGGGCCCGTGCCAATAAGTTAGAAGCGCTTAAAGGTCATCACTATGTAGCTAATAAAGTGATTCAACCCCTGGTAGAGCGGTGTGTAGAGCTGAAGATTCCGTATCTGACACTCTGGGCTTTTAGCACCGAAAACTGGCACCGTGACGTAGAAGAAGTCCGTGGGTTAATGGAGTTATTTCGTCAAGCATTTACCAAAAATGCGGCAGAGCTCCACGAAAAAGGCGTTAAGCTCAACACGATTGGTGATCTATGTCGCTTTCCTCAAGATATTCAAGATAATATTAGCAAATGGATCGAGACCACCAGCCAAAACGAAAATATTACCGTTACCTTCGCCTTGAATTATGGCGGTCGTGATGAGCTAGTCAGGGCCGTAAATGCGGCAGTACAGGCGCAGGATAATATGACACAGCAGCTAAGCGCCGAAGATATCTCTATTCATCTTGATACGAAAAAAATACCTGATCCTGACCTAATCATCAGACCAGGCGGCGAGCAACGGCTATCAGGCTTTATGCCCTGGCAAGCAGTCTATGCGGAGCTGTACTTTACTGAAGTATTAATGCCCGACTTTTCGCCGACAGAGCTAGACAAGGCAATTGAAGAGTACGCTTCTCGACAACGTCGTTTTGGGGCTTAGATACACTTGCTAGATGCAGTTGAGTCAATTAGAAAATTGCGATCTCAAACACAATTTCCAGCAACTGGATAATCCAGTACGAAACAAAAAGTAGGATAAAACCAATAATCGCCGCGGTTGCACGTTGCTGACCGGCATCAACTTTTTTAGAAGTAGCACCTGCCAAAATCTCAAAGCCCGCCCAGACTAACATGGCGAATAATGCCAAGCCAGCTAAGGGGAATAGGAATGACAGAGCACGAGTTAAGATATCTCCCGGTGTAGCATTGGCGGCGATGCTGCCATCACCTTCGAGAGTGAGAGGGTTGGCTGCGTCGAAAGTTTCTTGGCTGACATTTTGATCTGGCGAAGGTACGACAAAGGGAGCTGGATCTTCTGCATGAACTTGGGTATTGATTCCCATTCCATATCCAAAAAGAGCGATGAGTACCAACGCCGATCCAAATATTTTTTTAATCATATTATGGTCCTCCAAATCCGGGGATTTGCAGTAAAGTTACTCCGATAAACTGAAGAATCGTGACTGAGAAAATGATAAAGAGTAATCCGACAATGGCAGAGGTTAGCCATTCTTTAGCTTGTTTGAGTTTAGTAGTATCACCACTTGATGTAGCGAAAAGGAAGCCAGAGGCTAAGATCATTACAATCGCCACACCTCCGGAAATGCCCAAGGCGATTTGAATGAGGGAAGCAATCATTGACTGAGGATTAGCGCTGATACAGCCGATGGCTGTCCAGATGCCGCCACCTGATAAACAACTCGTACAGGCATTACGATCTAATGATTCAGGAATCTGTTCGCAGATCTTGAAGTCGGTAGACAAGAATGATCTAGACTCAGCTAGCGAGGTACCGATACAGCAAAATGAGCCTGAAGCACAATTCTCATATCCACTTGCAATAGGGTTACTTCCACAACTAACTGAACAGTAGGTTTGAAGGCTACCACTAGGGGTGACGCCACAAATATTAGTGGTAGGTTCTGGTTGATCTGGACAGATTGCATCGTAATCCCCAATGAAGCAAGTTGCTCCAGCAGTACACTCTTTGCCTACGGCTACGGGATCACCGTTTGTACTTGCACCAGCACAGTAGAGCTTGCGACCGTATTGACAGCCCTCGCACTTATTACCAATGTTGGCACAGCAACCACCTATGGCACAGGTTGACGGACTGTTACTTGAAGGTTGACTGCCTAAACCACAGACGTTAGAACAAAACGTGCTAGTGCCTGTTGTAGAGTCAAGATTAATACCACATAGATTACCTGCCGGTGGAGCTACCTGTGGACAACTACTTTCAGCAGCGCCAATAAAACAAACTCTACCTGCTCCACAGCCACCAATAGGTGCTGGTGCTATTGGATTACCACCCCCCTCTCCTGAACAGTAGGTTCGTCGGCCATAAACACAACCGCCTTCACAACTAATACCAGTTGACGCACAACAAGAAAAGGATGGACCACAGCCTTCATAGCCACTCATTACTTGGTTTTCACCGCACCCAACTGAACAGTAAGTACCCACAGTTCGCCCATCACTGGTATTAAATGAGTCTACTTGGCAAGTCGCAGCAAACGTTTGAGTAGGTGCTGCAGAAAAAAGAAAAACAAATTGGAGGATAACTGCTAGGGCAGCAATAGCAAGATTTTTCACTTCGCAATTTTACCATTTTTATCCCAGTTTAGGTATGGCACACAAAAAAATGAAAAAAACATAAAAAAGACGCCAGGACTGGTGTAAGTACTGGCGTCTAGATTGTACCTTTTCATGTTTTTTGAACACGAAAATTAAGGATGGTTACGCAGAGAAGAATGTAATGACTCCAATCCACAGAAGGAGAAGTACATTTTCACCCAGTGGAAAGTAGCCAAACAAGTCAATGTTTGCCACTACCATGCTAGCAATGAACAGTGACATCGATAAATAGTGGCTGAAATATGCCTTACCAGGCTTTCCAGTCTTAATTCGATTTAGAAAAACGAACAAAGAAAGGATTGTTGTAGCTGAGGTGCCTGCAAGCATAAACAACGAAAGAATCATTTCATCACTGAAAACTATCTGTTGGCCGTGGAAAGTAGATACAGCCAATCGCTGTGTTTGGTCAGTGACAACAATGAAGGTTACTACCACTAAGCTCACCAAGCTTAGAAGTATGAAGAGAATCATAAACTGTTTCTCTTTCATACCATGGAACTTGACCACAATTTGCTTTGCACCTATTGCCATAAATACTGGAAAAAGTGCAAGGTACACTAGGACTTCTACGTGGAGCAGTGCTGACACAAATGGAGTGGCTGCAAAAACTAGACAAGCGATCGCTATGCGTAACCTGTTACCTGATTGCCAGGAAAAAACAAGCGGAACAGGATCGATAACAGACTTAGACTTTCTGCCAGCAGGTCTAGAAGAAGTGGCTGGACCGTGCGCAACTGAGCCACTGGTCCAAGCTGAGGCTGAACCAGGCACAGCACTTGGTGTGGGTTTCTTCACTTCTTCACAGATAAACGTTACCGCGATCACTAACTGTGACCCAGCAGTTTCTACTATGATATTCTCAGAATAGGTACCACTATCCTTTGCGGTAGTTTCAACTATAAAGCTGATCTTTATGGGGAAAACATCATCCCCATTTACTTCTACTTGGCGATCTGTGATCCACGTCACTTTATCCCAGTTTGTGATGTTGATGTTCTCTAAGAGCTCACCGCCCGTATTATGTACGGTGAACTCTACATTACTTCGAGTGTTTGGTCGAATGGTACCGAGGTTGATTGAGCTCGGCTTTGCAACCAGAACTGGTGGCTTGGGAGGTGCAAACGCTTCCTCGTACTGCACGTCATAGAGCTGCCGTTTTTGAGGATTAGATAAGACTTCATACGCCTCATTTAGCCGCTGTGTTTTTTCAGTGGCCTCTTGAAGCCTGGGACCAAGCAGTTCCTCAATGAGCTCAGGTGAAACACCTTTTTGCTCTAACTGAGATTTCTTGGAGATCATCGTATCTGAGTGATATTGACGGATCAGTTGGCGGTATGCTGACTTAATGTCAGCTGCCGAAGCATTGGGATGAACTCCCAAGACTTCGTAGTGGTTGGGAATCATTTTGATTGCCTTTATTTTTTTGGCGCGGTTAACTGGAGATAGGCACTGACACTGCCCTGACCCAGGACATGAACTGACTTGCTAACTTCAGAAATGCGCTGAGCAAGTCGTTTAAACATCTCCAACAGCATGTCAAGATTGCTGGTGGGGCTAATTTCTTGCCACTCACCACCGTTTTGCTTGGCCATCAACTTAAAGTAGTTGATATTAGGAGAGAGGACGAACACGAGAAATTCCTGCTGAGTGAGTTGATTAATGACGTTTGCTACCTTGTAGAGGTTTTGTAAAGCAGGCTCATCAGTGATGAGAACCATAACTTTAACCGCCTTAGATCGGTAGTTAAGCGACAATGCCTCAACAATTGCTTCCGACGACGATTCTCCGTTGTTACCGAAACCACTGTTACGAGGAATGTGCTGTAACCCATACTTCATCCGAGCAAGATCTTGTGTGATAGGCACTACAACTTCGATTGTGTCGCCTACACCTACGCCACTGATGTCACCAAATGCTACTAAGCCGAAGGCTGGTTCGAGACCTAGTTTTTTTGGTTCATCCAAGAACTGGACGCAGGTGCTGATCAGTGCTTCGATCTTATCGTTCATGGAGCCGGTAGTGTCGACAATAAAGGCGATGTCGACGGTGCGACCAGTGGTCTGGACAGTGGTATTGGCGCTGACTACAGTAGGCTTTTTGCCTATTTGTATCGTAGTCCCATTGTTGGTGTTAACGATTTTTGAATTATCGGAATTGTTGGACACGATTTCCATCCTTAACTTTTTAAAGGGCTTGGGATTAAATCCACTCAATTTCGCGTAGCGAATGAGTGAACTTAAAGTTATAGGATTATAGCAGATGAAATTGAAGAAAAATAAAGCTTAGAGGACAGGTTTTCTTACCTTCTATCTCTAGAAATAACATATAATGATTATTCACAGTATGCGTATTACCCGTTTTGTAGCCCCTCAGCTGTTCCGCAGTAAACTCCGCTTTGTATCATTATTGTTACTAGCCTTGGGCACACTCGGCATCCTTCACCAAGGCAATTTTTCGGCACAGCCAGCCTTTGCCACTGATCCAGTGGAAGATTTGCAGAAGCAAATTGATGAGTTAGCCAACATGAAGAAGCTCTCTGAATCAGCCACCACACCACTGCAAGGCCAGCTCACTGATCTAGAAAAAAAAGTGACGAGTGCGCGTAACGGTATTGCTAGTGCTAAGAAACAAGCAGTGGAGCTAGCCGCCAGTATTGAACAACGAGAGCAAGATTTGGGAGTGCAGTACGAGATTTTAGCTATGCGCATTGCTCAAGACTATAAGCGGGAGCGGGCGTCATCACCATTTTTGATTTTTCTCAGTCGGGCCGAGGCCGCAGTTTTGACCAAGGAACTAGTGTATCGAGACTCTATCCAAACAAAAGACAATCAGCTGATTCAAGAGACGAGCAGCACCATTACGCAGCTCCAGACTGATAAGACTAAACTGGAAGGCGATCAGATTACGTTAGCCAACTTGGAGAAACAACTTGATGATCAAGCTGATTTTTTCCGGGTTGAGATTGATAAGGCGCGTAAATATCAGCAAGAACTCTCAGGCAAGATTGCCAATATAACCGCTCAGCAGCAATCAATCATCAACGCTCGGTCAGGAACCTATACCACTGCCGTAGGCGACGTGCCGTTAGCTGATGACTTTAATGCCTCCATTGGTTACAAAGCCAGTGCGCCATCTAACTCTTTCGCCGTCTTTAGTTTTGGTGCCTATACTCACCGCAATGGCATGAGTCAATATGGGGCAAAGGGGAGAGCTGATGCTGGCCAATCAGTGGAAGATATTCTCAGAGCATACTATCCCAATGCTACGCTTAAAAAAGACTATGCTGTCAGCGATACGATCGAGGTCCAGGGCACTGGTCGGATTTCATTTGAAGGTCAATATCTGCAGGGCATCTACGAAATGCCAGGTGGCTGGCATGTCAATGCGCTCAAAGCCCAGGCCATTGCCGCCCGTACCTATGCTGTTAGATATACTAACAACGGCCAAAAATCTATCTGTACCACTGAAGCTTGCCAAGTTTTCAAAAACAGCAAAAAAGGTGGCGAGTGGGAAAAAGCTGTCAATGAAACCAAAGGTTGGGTGCTCGTAGATAGTGGCGGTAGCCCTGTTTCTACTCAATACGCCTCTACCCACGGTGCCTACTCCAACACTGGGGGCTGGGACACTACTGATGGCAACGGTGGTGGTGACTGGAGTACTAAGTCATGGGAAAAGCACGCCAACTCTCCTTGGTTCTACAAAGCCTGGTATCGCCAAGCGTACTCAAGCAGCAGTGCAAACTGTGGTCGGGCTCATCCTTGGTTATCACAGGAAGAAATGGCTGATATTATCAATGCCTGGATTGTACGGAAGAGTCCTGGTGGAGCAGATGTTGGCAGAATCCAGCCAGTTACTATTAATCAATGTAATGTTGGTGGGGGCGGTGGTAATCCATACTCGATGGAAGAGTTACGAAACTTTGCCAATAGTGCCGGTGGGGCAGTGACGAGTATTTCATCCCTCCAAGTAAGTCATACCAGCAATGCTTTAACCAGTACGGTCAAGTTTCAAACTAATCGGGGAGAAATTTCTATCTCAGGGAGTGAGTTTAAATCTACTTTCAATTTGCGAGCGCCAGGATATATATCGATTCCTCAAAGTTCATTTGCGTTTTTCAATATTGAACATAAGCAGTAGACTCAGCTAACTATGCTGAAACTAGTCACATTAGAGCAATTTCGTAATTATCAGGCCAAAACCTATACTTTTCCTACGCCCACTACCGTAATTGTTGGTCCCAACGCTCATGGTAAAACATCTGTCATCGAGGCGATTGCCTTGTTGGGTACGGGTAGTAGCTTTCGGGCTCAACGGACTGAGGAAATGATTCGTTTTGACCAAGAATTAGCGCGGGTTACCGGGCTGATCAGACCGGATAAACGCGCAGTATCTGAAGTAAACAGCGATGAGGATGAAGCAGATGAAACCACTCTAGAAGCCATTATTACCCGCGGGGAAGTACAGGGTAAGAAAACACAGTATCGATTATTTAGCGTTAACCAAGTGCGGCGGCGAAAAAAAGACTTTCTAGGGCACTTAACCACGGTCACTTTTCGGCCGGAAGATATGCGGTTGATTGAGGGCTCGCCTAGCAGACGACGGACCTTTATGGATACACCGCTTAGTACTCTCGATCAAGAGTATGCCCAGTCACTCCAAACCTACGAACAGACATTACTGCGCCGCAACAAACTCCTGCACGCAATCCGTGAGAACGAGCAACCCCGTACAGTCTTGAGCTACTGGAGTATGGCTCTAGTTAAGCATGGAGAGTATCTGCAAAAAGTGAGAGCGGCATTTTTAGAGTCGCTTAATGGGGTGAGTTTTCCGCTCCATTTTAGAGTTGTCTATCAACCTTCAATCATCTCAGCCGAGCGATTGGCCGAGTATGCCGATCGCGAAGTGATTGTCGGACATACGATGATCGGTCCCCATAAAGACGACTTTCAGGTGACTTTACCGGCGTCCGAACTGAGAGTAGCAGAGCCCTCATACTCAAATGTAGATACTGCCATCTCGCCCAGTGATTTTTTAGCCATCGAGCAGTATGGTTCCAGAGGTCAGCAGCGGTTAGCCGTGTTGTGGCTAAA
>JALYRS010000086.1 GCA_030855135.1 bacterium
ATTTTTCTTAGGCTTCATTTTTCTTGTACGAACTAGAAGTAAGTTAGCGTTGTTTTTACTGTTTTGGCTAGTCGTTGTGTTGCTTCCGGCATCAATTACAAAGGCATCACCACATGCATTAAGAATCTTACCAAGTTGGCCAGTATTTATGATACTAATCACTCTTGGCTGGATAGAGCTCTTCTCAATAGTCCTTAAAGCAACGAGTAAAACTTTTCTAATCAAGTACACTGCCCCCATATGTGTGAGTGTTTTTTTGGGTTTATATGCAGCTGGAACATTTGCTTTTTGGAGATACTACAGTACGTCTTACTCAGTAGAGCAAGCTACAGAGTGGCAATATGGCTATAAAGAAATGATAGCTGCAGTAGAGCCTTTTTTAAGTGATAACGCTGAAATAAATATCTACATCTCAAGGCAGCAGGGTAGACCCGCTGCATACCTTTGGTTTTATACGCAACAAAATCCTCTTGAAGTTCAGGCTGTAAACTCTAGTATACATAAAGATCAAGGAGAGTTTTTAGCATTTAAAAATGTTGTGTTTTTTACTACGCTGTCGGAGATTACAAATCCAGATGCCGTTATCGCGGCATCAATGAATGAGTTTGAAGAACTACAAAAACAAACTCCTCATAAAACCTATAAAATCATGGATACCGTCTCAGATCTAACCGGAGAAACAATCTGGGTAGTGGTCAGAACACAGCCGTAAATCAAGATGAAAATAAAGAAACATATACACACAAAAAAAGAGCTGATAAAAAAACTATTACTTTTAGGTTCAGTTTTAGTATTTTTTTTACTCCAGTTTTTAGCCATGAGAAATCACTCTCAGTCATGGTACTTTCAAGATGAAACTGATCACGTAACGATGGGTTGGATGATGCATCGATTTGATAAGGTTTTGTATCAAGATCTTTCAACAAACCATCAGCCCTTGCCTGTTTTAGTTGGTAACGTTTTAACTCAGTTTATTCCTTACAATACTCTTTATATTTTAATTGAACGATTAAGATTGGTGATGTTTGGTGTTACGGCACTTACTTCAATACTCTTGACCCTCCGATTTGGTCTCAAAGGCGCAGTAGCGGCAGTCGCAACGTTCTCAGTTAGTTATTGGTACTTCGGCTGGCATATTTTGCAAGAAACCCTTGCTATTCCTGCTTTACTCTTCATCTTCATGTTGCTGATTGAGTACTGTTTCTTTAGAACAAATGCTAAAAAGGAAGTAACAAAAATTCAGTATTGGGACAGTTTTTTATTTGGCCTAAGTTTGTTTTGGTTAACCTTTACACTACTTCCGTTAGCACCTTTTGTAATAGGCAGTATTGTACTATTTCTACTTTGTGCCACTAAAAAAGAAAGTCTTATTGCTTTTATTTCAGGCTTAGCACCCACTCTAATCCTTTTTTCATTCATTCCTCTCAACCTTTGGTTTGAAGAAACCATTCTTAATAATGTTCGCTACCTATTACCTGAAATTTCTCCCCTAACAGTAACTCAACAGTTTCAACTTATTTTTTACCCATTTTTAAGTTTTTTAAATCCTGGTGATGTTGTTGCGCGAAATTTTCTTTTTTCAACTGTACTTCTAATACTCTCATCGATAGTTTTAGCGGTAAAAATGCTGCAGCACATTCGTGACTCGAAGCAAACAACATCTCAATTTTTATCTAAAAACCGCTTTTTTATCGTTAAAAGTGCAGTACTTCTTGCCATGTTTATTTCGCTCAATACCCGTGTCTATGAAAATCCAAATGCTTTTTTTACCGGCTTTCATCTCTATCCATACATTGCTGGTTTTGCGGTGATTGTTTCGTACTTAATCGTGAACTCATTCCACCACACGACAAAAGTTACACAACTGGCAATAGTGTTACTCTGCGTGGGCTGGTTAGCTAATAACTCTTTCTGGATGCTAGAGAAAAAAAATAAAACAAATGAGAGTTACATTCAGTACGGAACTTTCGATTCTGTTGGCAGAGCGATAAAAATAATGAAAACGGAGAACAGTACGGTATTCAGCGGTCCAGATGGACATGGCTACAT
>JALYRS010000054.1 GCA_030855135.1 bacterium
AGCCACAATTTCAAAGGAAAAGATATCTTCTGTTTTTAACCAACTCCAGAAGCCGTTTTTCTTTAGCGAGTAAAGACCAGCGAACATTTGCTCCGCGGCATCGATTTTAATTTCATTATCACGAGGGAAACGAACTAATAAAGTCACAAAATCTAAGGCATACTTTTCGCGGTTCCGATACTTCAGCCACTGAAAAATCATGTAGGCAAAAACCGCAAAGACAGCAACTACCACCAAAAGTAACACGATGCCGCTAATGAGGCTAATGAGCTGAGCTAAGACTGCTTCTGATTCAAACATAGTTACTAACCATCATTGTAAACAACTTTTCCGGAAAACATCTTCATTATTTTGTGACTCCACTCCACCAGCCACTTAACACTCCATTGTGGATTCTTCTTTTCACCCTCTTTCTCAATTTCCGGCGTGATAGGTAAGACAATCACTGGCCGCATCTGCGCAATAGGAGATAAAACCGGTGCGCTATCATCGGCAATAATAATTTCTTGCGGTAATTGATTTTGATGATCTGTGACATGCTGAATATACCCCTCAACTTCTACTGGCAGCTCTGGTGTCGGCTCAACTTCAACCACTTGGTTACTTACCCCCGCTTCAACGAGCGGCGTGACTACTAATGCTTCCTTGGCAGTTGAGTGTGCTTGAGGGGGGTTGAGTGTTTGCGGCTCAGCTGACATGGATTGTGACCAAGCCTGAGTGATCACACCTTCGTTTGGTATCGCTAACTCTTCAGCTGGAACTACTGCTTCTGCTTCTGCTTCTGCTTGCTGCTCAACTTCACTCAGTACTTCATCAAGTAGCAGTAGTTTTTCAGCCACCGCCATCTCACTTGGCTGCTTTGAGGCAGGAGTGACAACTACAGAGCTAGGATCACTAAAAGCTAGACGCATTTGCTGAAACAGCCGCGTGGACAGGGTACTGGGCATGCTTTAATCATATCATTTCCACTCTATTTTCGTGCCTGGAATCACCTGCCACTCCGCAGCTTTACCGGCTGGTACTTCAAGCACCATATTGACTGGTGAATCAGGCGAATAGGTCGGTAATTCAAAAAGTGGTATCAGAGGATCAGGGAACGGAACATCTGCTGTAACTTGCTGGACAGTATCATCTTGAATCCAGACAATGTCTAAAGCGAACTTCATCTCTTTCATCCAAAAGTGCTGTTGTTGTGGCTCGGCAAACACAAAAATCAGGCCATCAGCTCCGATGCTATTTCGACCACTTAAACCTTGGGTAATACTGGCCGGCGAGGCGGCAACTTCTAACTGCAGTTCCTGACCATTGATAATGGCTGGCACAATTTGTCCATCCAGTGCTGGCCAGTTTTTTTCACGCTCAGGAGCAGGCTCACGCGTCAACAAAAAAACCGCTAACCCTAGTAGTACTACTACACCGATTAAGATACCAATTCTGTTCATGTCGCATTTCGCTTTCTCTGCATGACTAGTATAAGGTACAGCAAGGCACTGATACCAAGTATCACCAACAGCACCTGATTTAAACCTAAAACCGTGCCTGGTATCACTGCTTTATCCGGACGCAGCAGATCGAGTGCAGCTCGTAGGAATGAGTAGTAGACGACATAGAGTAAAAATATTTTCCCATGGCCAATTTTTGCCACTTTTCCTCTGCTACTTAGTAACCAGAGTACTCCACCAAAAGCAGCCGTACCGATCATTTCGTACGCAAAGAGTGGATGAAAACGCTCATTTCCTTCGTATCCTTGTAGTCTGTTCTGGGGATCAATATAAATCCCCCAAGGTACAGTTGTCGGCAAACCATACAGCTCCTGATTCACGTAGTTGCCAACTCTTCCGATAGCTTGAGCAATCGGTACCCCGTAGATAGAAAGATCAAGTAACTGACCAAGTCGTATCGCAAAACGCCCAGTCTTCAATCCCAATGCTGCTCCCGTTACTCCCCCTATGATGGCACCAATTACACTTAAACCGCCCTGCCATACTTTAAAAATGGCCACGACATCATCTAGATAGTATCCTCCACTGGTAACTACATGATATAAACGCGCACCGATAATGCCAGCAATAATAATCCACGGCGCCAGCCGATCCAGCTCACTTGCAGAAAATTGACGGAGCTTCGCCTGATGGTAAATCAGAGTCGTGCCAAGTACAGCAGCTAGTCCTAAAATAAATCCATACAGATGAAACATTTTACTCTTCCACTACGTAAAGAATAATAGAGTTAACACCAACGTCGCGCCAACCATTCCATATGAGAGGTATGTTAACTCAGGCACGCTCCATTGGCGGCGAATCTGCCACAAAAATCGCTGATGAAACTCGCTTGAGTTAGGCAAGAGTTGCCACATCTCCAAGCTTAAAATACAGCAGATACCTAACACCATGCCGATGCCTAGCAGTTGACCAGATGAAGTGATGATAAAAAGAGCAGTTACTAGAAAGGCACCAATAAAGATAATTGAGCGGGTGATGAGTGATCTCGCTGAGACGCTCGGCATCTCAGTCTGAATTTTCTCTTTGTAAATGGCCTGACCATACATTTCATCAAGTGACAGTAACAACCAACCTAAAACAAAACCCATCAGCAGCCAAAAGGACTGAAGCACTTGCTCTGCTTTTAGATAATATAATCCGGCAAAAATAGCCCCCAGCAGCAGAATAAAGACTAAATTAAAGATGGTACTTTTTTTCATAACTATGGTTGTTTGGTCAAGGCTATTTTTTCTAAGCTGGCGTCGACTTTGGCTCTAAAAGTTTCGTTTTCTTGATAGGCAGTAGCTAGAAAGGAAATTACTTCATCTAGCTCAGCAGTCGTCACACTAGCACCATACACCAAGACATCATTACCGGCCAAAAGTGCTTGTAACGAAACTGCACTCAAGGTTAAGGGAGGGAGCTCACTCCCATCCTCAGCTGGTGGCTGATAGTACACCGCTTCCATTTCCAACGCATCAGAGTAAATCAATGTGGCAGGGTAACTAGCTTTTAGTTGATCGATACAGGCTTCACTCAGGACGCAAGGTATCTCGGCAAACTGATTTGTTACTCCCACGGGAGCAATCATGACTGCGGCTGAGGGTGCTGCGGATAACACCGCTCTGAATGGCAAGACGTCGGTAGCCGATATAGCAACTGTATCAAACGAGTTGTGTAGGTCGCGAGTTGTGGCACCGATGCCGGGGAAGTGCTTCAAAACAGGAATTAGGCCAGCTTCTTCCATGGTTAGGGCCGCGATCCCACCTTTGGTTGCTACTATCTCGGCTTCACCTGAACAAATTCTGCTTTGCAGTGGCCTATTTGCTACCGATACATCTAAGTCTGGAGCAAAGACTACATCTATACCAGCTGCTCGTAGCTCGGCAGATGATGTCGCAATCGTACTTTGCAGTGTTTGATCATCAAGCAGACATAACTGGCGCCAAGTTGGTAACCGGGTAAAGCCAGCTCCACTCAAACGTTGAACAGTGCCGCCTTCATGATCAACTGCCACAAATAGTGGCACGGTGAAGTCAGGTAATGATTTGAGTGAATCAATGACACTCTCAGCTTGAGTAAAAGTAATTTGGGTACCAAAAAGAGTTACAAATCCGGGCTTGGTCTCTGCAATCCAGTCTTGTACGTTACTCGGTGACGCCGGCTGGGCCGAAAAAGTGCTAACTGACGTAACTCTCAGCGGAGCTGCCAACAAACCAGCTATCTTTTCCTCTGGAGTAGCAGAGCTCCAAACTGAAGCAACAATATCCTCTACTGGCTGACTGACAATTACTTCTGGCAATGGTGATGGCTGGGCCAGTGAAAAATCCCTAAATGGTTGAAGAAAGTAATTTAGACCTAGCAACACTGCCACTACAGCCAAACAGATAATCAGAATAAAGGTTGATCGACTAGGCATATTAAGATTTTGCAGCTCTTAACTGCTTTAGCTTCCACATAAATAGACGAGCTTTGCTCTTGGCCTTAGAGTCAGAAACAAAAGATAGTGCTTGCTCAAGCAGTGCTCTATCAACTGTCTTTGATAATCGCATATAGAGACTCTTGTGTGCGGGATCATCTAGCTCCATTGCTAAGCGATAGCCAAAATCCTGAAACTCCTGGGTGATGTGTCCACCCTTATCTTCCAGCTTATACTTACTGACTAGTGATCCCAGGGAAACAGTAGTATCTGATTTTGTCATCGTACTCCATTGTAATGCTTTCTAGCCTCTAGAGGTAACCAGCAAAGAAGTAGCAACTTCCGTAAACAGAGGTTTCAATAGCTGCTGATCAGCACTCGAGAACTGTTGCAACACATACTCCCTGCCTGAGAGGGTTCTATCACCACCTCTGCTATCTACGCCCATTCTAATATGCCAAAAATCTTGCGAGCCAAGTTCCTGGTAGAGAGAGAGTAAACCATTGTGAACTTTTGGCCCTGTCCCGAGCTGCATCTTGTACTTGCCTAGCTGGATGTCTAAATCATCATGAATTACATATACCTGATGAAGATTACTTTGCTTGTAGAACGAAAGTACTTTTCTCACTGCTCGCCCTGAATCGTTCATAAATGTTTGCGGTTTAATGAAAATGAACTCGGGAGTTTTAATCACTTCTGACTCGGTTTTTGCCAAACTAGACCATTGAGGAACGGAGCTCTCCTTGGCTAGCACGCTCGCTAAGTACTCCACCGCCATAAAACCAACGTTATGCCTGGTATTTTGATACTGCTGACCAGGATTACCTAGTCCCACGATTACTTTCATATGCGTAATTGTACCTCACCTCTACAGGGTATAATCTAGTGTATGCGCAAAAAGGTTGGTTTATTTACGTCGACTGAGGGACACCTCAGTATCGCTCAAGCAATCCGGGAATCCCTCGAACCAACATATGAGGTGGTGTTATTTGAAGAGGTAATGGAGTTGATGCCGCTCTACGTCTTCCTCTATCAAGTCTTTCCTATGGGACATAAGATCCCTTTTTACCTGACTCAAAACCCTTTTAGTCTTGAGACGATCAACAAGTTTTGTTCAGCTCGCTACCAAAAGAAAATTGCTGCTTTTTACGCCGAACACCAGTTTGATTACGTTTTAAGTACTTACTTCATGTTCAACTCTTCGCTGGCCCAGGTATCTCAGACAACTGGTGTCCCTTTTGTCAACATTCTACCCGATCCTCTGACTGTCCATCCCAGCACCGTAGCTCCGACAGCCCGGGTTAACGTAACCTTTGATGAGGCTACTTCCAAAGAATGTCGCAAGTACCAGCCACATAAAAAGGTACAATTTGAACCTCTAGGCTGGTTTGTGAGAAAAAAATTTGTGCCGGTTACTTCAAAAAAAGCGAAACGATCTGAGCTGGGACTTGAGTCCGAGATCCTCACGTTCTTAATTACTTCGGGCTCTGAAGGTACTTCTTTCATTATTAAGCTGTTACCCGGCTTACTTTCTTCTGCGACTCCAGTTCAATTGATCATCGCCTGCGGTAACAATAAAAGCTTATACCGAAGCGCCAGTGCAATAGCGGCGGTGTATCGAAAGAAAAACCCTCACAACAAAGCATTAGTACTAAGTTTTACTTCTCAAATCGAGGAGTACATGCAGGCAGCAGATCTAGTGGTGGGCAAAGCAGGTCCCAACTCTATTTTTGAGGCAGTTGCCACACATACGCCATTCTTTGCCACTACGCATATTCAAGGTCAGGAGGACGGTAACTTGCAGATAATAAAACGGTATAAACTGGGCTTTGTCGAGGAAAATACTAGACGAGCCTTGACTAAACTACGCAGTATTATTGAAAATCCTGCCCAGTTAGAGACGCTAGCACCGAGTATTAAAGAAATGGCAGCTCACAACCAACAGTCAGGTGCTCGATTGTTTACACTGTTGAAAAACTAAGGAAACGCCCTAATAGCCTGCAATAGCCGTCACTTCGGCAGCAGTGGTTGCTTCTTGCCAACCTTTATCATCGCGCAGCTTGATTAAGCGGGGAAAACGCAAAGCAACGCCCGCGGAGTGAACGGGTGACTTAGTAATTTCGTCGGCCGCAATCTCGGCCACGATACCAAGCAGAACCCAAGCATCGGGTAGCAGATTTTTATGAACCTGGTACTGCAGTGGCTTATCCGGAGTGACTAAGACTTCACAGCGCTTCTTTAAATCGCGAAACTGCTCATCGCTCAAGCCGGTCCCAATCTTCGCTATAGTAACCACTTGATCATTTTCTCCTACCAAACCGACTAAAAATGCTCCTAAACCAAAGGCCGTGCGCTTGCCTTTACCCACATAGTAAACCATAACGATACAGTCGA
>JALYRS010000087.1 GCA_030855135.1 bacterium
CTGGTAATCCTGAACTAAGGACGTCATACGTATGGCTTAACATAGGGGTTATTGTACGATACCGAGTTGTTTTGCGTAGCAGGAATCTCTGTAATTTGCTCAGGTGGTAGTTCATTTTTAAGAATACAATCAATACATAAAGAAAAGTATCAAATTATATAAAAATATATGTTTATATTGCATTATTATCTAGATCAGAATATACAGCAATGTAACAGCCTCAAAATCTCATCTCGGCTACTGCTCTGCAAGTTTTACGACCATTTAAGAGCGTGATTAAAGTCACTGTATGCCTAGAAATATGATTAATCACCTACCACTGCCTTTTTGAGGGTATTGGCCAGTTTTGACACATTGTAGCGACTCAAATAAAGCAATTTGCAAGCACGTCGTACTTCTAACGGCAGTTTGAGTGAGGTAACCTACCTCCTCCAATGAATAAAGACGATTTTAGCCTGGTATTAAAGTAATTTGATGCAAAGAAAAGCTGAGTAAAAAATGTTTTTGTTTCAACGAAACATTGATAGCTGTCAACAGAACTATGAGAGAATTTGAATGCCATTGACCATTTACGTTGATCAATCAACTTTTATTATAGATAAAAACTTCTGATCCGTCATGTGAGTGATGTAACGCAACGGAAAAATAGTACTCAACATAGAAAATACGCCTTCAGTTTTGTGGCACAGCTCTCCAAAACGGGTAGTTAGAAAATGCTGCGACTGATTCTATTAGGCTACTACTCTACCGACAATTTATCCTTCCAGATGTGGATGATGTGTGCATACGAATATTAGACGAATATTTACGAACACATTTATTATTCGTTTAAAAATATGAAATGCTATGTAAATTAATGATTCATGGCTATATATTTATACTCAATACCAATAATAATGAGATTATTATTTGTATTATATTCGGTTTTACAAATAATAATTTTTCAAGACATCTGAAAATCGGCTTATCCAGCCCCTACTTGGTACTACTTGCCTACTTAATCTCAAATTTTGGAGTGCATTTAACTCCGAGCCCTTAAAAACTGCACTTTTAGCGCGGGTGGCTGATTGACCGACTTGATGCTAATTATTATTCAAGTGAGCATATCTTAGCTTGAGGTAATTCACTTTATATTGAGTGCCAGTGGATGAAGTAAGTATTCTCGCCAGAACCAAATGATAAGTGAAAACTGCTTTCTAGACACAATTTTGCCGACTCCGAGTAGTAGTCATACCGCTACTCTTTCAAATGCTATTTGCTACTTGCACAGTTATTTTGAATATGAAAGAGTATAAACAACTCAAAAAACCCGTAGCTCGGGTTTGCACCTTAAAACTCTTTAGTCGTCAGTAGCTGTTATCAGTTAGCTAGCCAGTATTTCTCTCCCCTAATTACAAACTCGATGTTTCCTTCAGTATCAGTACGTATAATCTGGCTACCTTGATCTTGATAGCGTTTCAGTACTTCTTCAGCTGGGTGTCCGTAAGTGTTTTTTGCCCCAGAACTGATAACAGCATATTCGGGTTGGGTTATCGCAAGTAATGGAGCCATCGAACTGGTTTTTGAACCATGATGTCCGGCTTTTTGGATGTCCACTTTATCTGTCAGTCCATATGCTACAAGTGCGAGCTCTGCTAATTCCTCTTGATCTGCTGTGAGCAGAATCCTAACCTGTGATAAGTATAAGAAAAGGCCTATTGATAGGTCATTTAGATGATCGTCATTTTGTTGATTTAAAGCAAAAATGGCCGATAACTGTGCTTCGGTTGTAGCAGTAGTATGGGGAGTAGTTTGAGTTGTTGCCTCAAGTGGCAGCAAAACTACTCCAGCTATGGTACTTCCAATCTGGAGCACTTCTCCACCCTGAGGAAAATAGATCTTTCCTTGGTTTGTACTGACTTTCTCGACTAATTCATCATAAAAGGCAGCGAAATCGGCTGTCTTTTTTGCATGTGGGACAGTCATAACATTCTCGACATGGTAACTGTTAAAGACATCTGGAAAGCCACCGATGTGGTCTTTATCGGCATGAGT
>JALYRS010000055.1 GCA_030855135.1 bacterium
CCTAAGCCTGAAGTAGTTACACCTGCAGCTATAAAGCCCACCCCCACACCCATGCCCACGACCAACAATGAAGACCAGGGAGTAGGTGGTCCTGGAAGCGACAACTCCACGCCACCAACGCTTGAGTATCGAGCAGGTGAAGTTCTTGGCCAGTTATTCTCACCCCTATTTGGAGCAGCTGATGATGAAACAGATCAGCTCCCAAGTCTGATTGATTTACCACCAGCCATCAATAACTTTCCTACTGACACCAACTATGACTATAGCTCAGAGCCTTCTAAATCTGTCAATTTACTACTTTCTGCTTTAGGTATTAACTCATTTCTAGCGGCGGGGATTATCAGTAAGCCCGAGCTACTCAGTAAGCCTTTTTTAAAATCGATACTCACAAGGATCAAGCAACTCAAGTTGAAGTAGAGTCATACTGCCTGCTATATGAAAAAAGTTTTAATCGCACTACTCCTGGGGATCGGCATGCTATCGCTTATAATCGGCAGTTACATCAACAGTAGCTACAGCAGCAAAACTCGAGTCTTCTCTTCATATAGCTTACTTAGCTCAACCTGGGAAAAGTACAAGGCTACATTTATTACCGAGGACGGTCGGGTAATTGATTTTTCTCAAGATGACATGACCACCTCTGAAGGTCAAAGCTACGCCATGTTACGGGCTGTCTGGAGTGACGACAAAGAGACCTTTGATTTGGTCTGGGAGTGGACTAAAGTCAACCTTCAACGTAAAGATGACAAGCTTTTCGGCTGGCACTGGGGTGAGTTAGACGATGGTAGCTATGGCTTCAAGGAAAACGGTGGAAATAATGCTGCTGCGGACGCCGATAGTGACATCGCCTTAGCGTTATTTTTTGCTAGTAAACGGTGGCGACAACCTAGTTATGAAGGCGATGCCTTAGAAATTATCGATGATATCTGGAATAATGAAACAGCTGAGCTAAATGGCAAACGCTACTCCATCGCGGGTAACTGGGCTAACAGTCAGACAGAAATCGTCTTAAATCCTTCCTACTTCATGCCCTATACATGGAGAATTTTTGCCGAGGCAGATCCCGATCATGACTGGTTATCACTCATCACACCTGCCTACGAAGTGCTGGAGCAATCAAGTAATATGGAGTTGCGAGGTGAGACATCAGTCGGACTCCCACCCAACTGGATTAGCTTGAATAAAGAGACAGGGGTACTACAAGCCCCTTCAGTTGAAGCTCTCTCAACCACGTACTCATATGACGCCATGAGAGTACCGTGGAGAATTGCAGTGGATTATATCTGGTATGAGGAGCCTAGAGCACTTAGTTATCTGCAAAGTCTTGATTTTTTCTCAGAGCTATATACACGTGACGGCAGGTTGACCAGTAGTTATAGTCATAACGGCACACCGTTGGCTGATTACGAGAGCCCGGCGATGTATGCCACTGTCTTGCCTTACTTTCAACTAGTTGAGCCAGTCTTGGCCGAACAGATGTATAACACCAAGCTGCTACCTTTATACTCTAACGATACCAATACTTTTAAAGATGAGCTTAATTACTACGATCAAAACTGGGTCTGGTTCAGCTTAGCGCTCTACACAAGTAGTTTGCCTAATCTATATCAAGACCCTTCTGCTGAGTTAGGAGAAACATGAACTCTGTAACTTTCAACCCACCCACTATTTCCTCTGGCACTGTGACTAAAGGTTTAGTACTTTTGAATGTATTCTTGGTCCTCTTTTACTTTTCCTGGTGGTTCACACCAGGGCAGCAAGGCAACTTAGTACTGTTTGGCTTACTGTTTGCGGGTGAAGTCTATCACGTGATTATGATCCTATTATTTTGGTTTACTGTCAGAAGACTTGATACTGCCAAGACACCGGCTTTGCCTGTAAATATGGGCTATCAACCTAGCGTTGATGTCTATGTAACTGTTGCTGGCGAGCCAATTGAGATCTTGACTGAGACGATACAAAAAATTCAGGCTAACACATATCAGAATAAAAAAATCTTTATCTTGAATGACAGCTTTGTCGCAGGAAAAGAGAACTGGCGTGAGTACGAAGTCTTAGCTAAAAAACTGGGTGTAACCTGTATTACTCGCAAAACTCCTGGCGGCGCTAAGGCAGGAAATATTAATAATGCTCTCAGAAAAACCACTGGTGAGCTGGTGGCAGTTTTTGATACCGATATGGCACCATTTGATGATTTCTTATCCAAGACAGTACCCCATTTTATAGATGAAAAAGTAGCTTTTGTCCAAACCCCTCAGTACTACGCCAATGCTGATGAAAACTTAATCACATCTGGCGCGTGGGAACAACAAGAGTTCTTTTTTGGACCAATTATGCGCGGCAAAGCTGATAGCAACGCGGCTTTCATTTGTGGTACTAATGTAGTGATTCGTCGAACAGCACTTCTAGAAGTTGGCGGAATGAACGAAACAAGTATCGCCGAAGATTTCTTAACTTCACTCAGTATTCATCAAAACGGCTGGAAGTCGATCTACGTGCCTGAAGTTTTGGCCACCGGCTTAGCTCCAGAAGACCTCAACTCGTACTACAAGCAACAGTTACGTTGGGCGCGGGGCTCAGTTGAAGTGCTATTCAAACACAACCCTCTTTTCGTCCGAGGCTTAACTTGGAAGCAGCGTTTAGAGTATCTTTCTTCTACGCTCTACTACTGTAATGGCGTGGTTGTTCTCATCGATAGTTTAATTCCAATTACATTCTTACTCTTAGGTCTGTCACCTATCTTTAGCACCACCACTGTCTTCGCACTTTACTTCCTGCCCTTCATGATGAGTGTTATCTACAGTCTGCACTTAATCTCTGGCAAAGGTCTAACACTGCGAGCCATTGCCTTCACTCAAGCTAGTTGGTTCTTACAGATTCAGGCATTACTATCGGCCATTTCCGGCAAAAAGATGGGCTTTGCCGTTACACCAAAAACTGCGCAAAGTGGTAACTTCATTTTCTTGGCATATCCTCATTTAGCATACATTGCCTTAGCAATAGTAAGCTCTATTTGGGCTATAAACCGAGATGGTTTATCACCATCTGTTATTACTAATATATCTTGGGTATTATTTAATATATTGTTATTTGTGCCCTTTATTGTTGCTTCAGTTAAGTGGCGAAAATTACTAGGTGAGTATGTCCCATCGTTTAAATCGAGATCAGTCAACCCAGGAAGCTATGACTAAAAGCAGAACACTGGCGTTGCCGCCTCTTCTGTGGCTACTGATAGTTTCGGTCGCCATTGCAAGTATTGCCATCGCCCTTAATCTTACAGCTTCGATTAGATTGGATGAAGCGCAATCAATCTGGGCATCCACTAAAACCGTGCCCGGCATACTGAAGTATATTGCCCAAGATGTGCATGTACCTTTGTACAACTTACTGCTTCACTTCTGGATTCAGTTCTTTGGTACCAATGTGCTGCTCCTGCGTCTAATGTCACTGATATTTTTCGTGGCTTGTGTGCCGGCTGTCTACACTCTCAGTAAACACGCTAGTAATGCTCGCGTTGCCCGTCTCACCACTAGTCTCTTCTGTTTGTCACCGTTTCTAACTTGGTATAGCACTGAGACTAGAATGTACACACTATTGACCCTACTAAGCATTTTAAGTCACTTTTTTTTCCTCAAGATTTTACAATCTAACCTACCAAAAAATCTTGCCTGGTATACAGTGGTGGGGATTATTGGTTTGTATACTCATTACTTCTTTGGCATTATTTTAGCCTTGCAGACACTGTACTTTATTGGTCGAGCACGTTCTGAACGATATACCTGGCAAAGAGTGCTCCAATACTTTACTACTTTAGTCGTCATGGGAATCGCTCTTTTACCTTGGATGGCATATGTCTTTTCACAAGGAGGTGCATCCAACACCAAGCCCATGCTTGCAGCTCCCACTAGCTACAACATCATGCAGTTGTTTGTGCATTTCTTCACTGGTTTCCAAAGCCCAACCGTACAAAGTGGATTAATCTCAGTTTGGCCGATTGCTGTACTGCTACTCTTCTTTACTTTTAGTAGAAAGGTAGCCCTCAAACTGGCATACACCGATTACTTTTTCTTCATGACCTTTGCACCTATCGTTTTGGCCTATATAGTCTCACTCACTATCCAGCCTATCTTAGTATCCCGATATCTGATTTTCATCACGCCTACTCTTTTTTACTTGATGGCTATAATCTTAATTCACTTTAATAGGCTCATCTTTGGGACCATTATTGGCATCGTCATAGTCAGCAACTTCGTGTTTCAGTACCAGCAAGCTCTTTCTAATCGGATAGCGGAGCGAGAAAATTACGAGGCAGTGGCTCAATACCTATCAGAAAACGCTACTGATGGAGATATCGTGGTGGTCACTGCTCCCTTTACTGTCTATCCCATAGAGTATGATTACAAAGGTAAAGCCCGAATTGACACTATTCCCCTGTGGAATAGATATGTCTCGGGTAGTATTCCACCTTATAGCGAAGAAAATTTGGCCAAACAGATTCAAACATATCAAGCCGTGTACAATCGCATGTACGTGGTATTTTCGTACAATCAAGGTTATGAGCTAGACACTAAACAGTACTTAGACAACAACCTTGAACGTCAGAAAGTCCAAGTATTTTCCCCTGGTCTAGAAGTATACGAGTATCAGCTGAGTTATTTATAGATCTGAGTGGTAGCGAGATCTTGATATATTGGCCAACAGTTTTCACAACACGCCCCGTAGGCCTCACTGGCTCCCAGCAGTAATTGACCTTTGATAATCACTTTACTGTAGTTGAACTCTGCCTGTTGCTGACAGTTATCACAGATGGCAAAGAGTTGGGTAAAGGTATCTGCTTGCTGTGAAAGAGGTAGAGTCGCTCCGAATGGCTGTCGCTTACTATCAAGTAGTAGACCGGCACCAATAAAATCTCTTCCCTGCTTCAACTCCGCCTGTAGTACAGGAATTATAATCTCAGGATTAAAAAAATTCAGCTCGTCGAGCAGGATAGTGGTGACAGAAGGTGGCAAGGATGAGAAATCTGGCTGCTCAGTTGTCAGATTTAAAGCGGGAATTTTTAGGCCATCATGGGTAACGCACTCATCTATTGCGTATCTAGTATCAAGTGCTGGTTTGTAGAGCTGATAAGTACCGGACGCCAACTTCGAGACTGTATCAATTAAATAACTCGTCTTGCCGGAAAACATCGGGCCACCAATAATGTGCAACATAACTATAATCTTACTCGAGTGGCTTAATGAGCACAACTTCGTCAATATACTGACCTCTATGCAGGAGTTCACCAGGCAGTCTACCCACCTCAACAAAGCCTAGTTTGGCATACAACGCCAGGGCTGCCGTATTGGTAGAAAAGCACTCGAGCCTAATATGTTTTAATCCGGGAATGTGTTGCTGTGCCTCAGCAATGGTCGCACTCATCAGCTCCTGGCCAATTCCTTGTCCACGAAAACCTTTGGCAATGATAATGCCCTGGAAACCAACGTGGAGCTTTCTTTTTTTGAATGCCACATCCCGATGAATATCACAGACGCCAGCTAACGTACTGTCAACAAAACAAAAAATCTTGACTGCATCACCATTCTTGATCTGCTCAAGTTCAGACCGTACATACTCTTCCTCTTCTTGTAGCGTCTGCTGCTCACCCGAAAAACGGATAAATGAGTCTTCTTGCGAGACAGTATTAATGAACTCCAGCAAAGCCGGAGCGTCACTAAGTGAGGGGTAGCGTAAAGTAGCGGTCGAGCCGTTCTTAGTGGTGAAGGTGGTGATAACTGCGCCCGTTTCTATCATGGAGTTATTGTAGCACTTGTGACTGGCCTCGCAGTTTTTCTTCACAGTTAGCTGAGCAGGCACTCAGGTGATTTTCCTGGCAGTTAGGGCAACAGATAAATAAGCCATCACAAGCAGGACCCACGCAATCGACATATCTGGTAAGTGCCTGATCACAGTAAATACAGTGACTGAGTGTGGTTGGGTTCACTTTGTTGACTGGCACATGCAGCCGCTTATCAAAAACAAACATCTCCCCCTCAAAAAACTTTCCGTCAGCCTGCTCACCATACTCATGCACCCCTCCATGCAGCTGGCGGACTTTTGTAAAACCTTGCTCGCGCAAAAAAGCCGAGGCTTTCTCGCAACGCACACCTCCAGTACAG
>JALYRS010000016.1 GCA_030855135.1 bacterium
GGTTGTGACTGAGGGATGTAGGTAGTGATTTAAAGTAGTTGGAGGCAGTATCTTCAGAGCAGCTAAGCCGTTTTCGAGCGACACGGCCAAGGCTAAGAGGTCTTTGGGTGTGCCCAGCTGGAAGTTAAACTTTGTTTGCAGACGTTGTAAATCGTAAAGCTGTTTTAGATAGTGCTTGAGTTGAGATCGTGGCTCGGGATGATTAAGAAACCACTGGACCCTATCGAGACGCTGAGTGATGATTTCTTTATCAGCATACGGCTCGTGGAGTAATTGACGCAGCAGTCTACCTCCCATCGGGGTGACAGTTTCATCGAGAATCGCCAATAATGATCCTGTTGAGTTTTTTTCATACAAGGTACTAAAGATTTCAAGATTAATGACGGTCGAGCGATCAAGTGTTAAGTACTGCTTACTTTTTAGCGGCTGCAGCTGAAAAAGCTCACTCGTCGGCACATGTTGGGTATAGGTTACATACTGCGATAAGATGCCAGCGGCTAGTGAAGCACATGTGCTGACCTTTTTGGCTGCTGGTTGATGGCGAAGTGCTTTGCTGGTAGCGCTCAACCATTTTTTCCATTGATCAGGCGTCGGAGTAGTAAATAAACAATTTTGTGAACTCGATTGTTGGAGCTCATCGAGATACTGTGTCAGAGCTTGGTCAAGTAAACACTCACTAGGTTTGAAACGCTGTAAATGATTTTTTATCAGCTCCGTGACTGTTTGGTCGGCGGTAAGTAGCTCTTCACCGGCTTTCATTTCACCGGTTGAAGCATCGGCAACTGCAATGCCTAGACGATTACCCTTGAGTAGAAACAAAACGACATAGTTGTTCTCCTTAGCCGTTAGGAACTGCTCATCTAAAAATGTGCTAGGGGTGACAATCCGGACTACTTTTCTATCTACTAGGCCTTTGCCGGTGGGTAGACTAACTTGTTCACAGATGGCCACTTTATAGCCAGCTTTAATGAGCTTACCTAAGTAGGCGTTAGCAGCATGGTATGGTATGCCTGCCATAGGTACACGACCATCTTTACCCCTAGCTCTCGCAGTGAGGGTGATGCCCAATACTTTTGAGCCAATCTCAGCTTGTTCGAGGAACATTTCATAAAAGTCGCCCAGCCTAAACCACAGCAAGCAGTCGGGGTACTTACTCTTAAGTTCTAGATACTGTTGCATCATGGGCGTAGAAAAGGCAGAGTCGTGTGTCATATCAGTAACAAGGCTATCTACCTTAGCATATCTTGAGATTACGTGCTATTCTAGCCTCTTGTTATGTCAAGTAAACGTCGCTCGATACTTATTATTGGCCTTGTCTTGCTGGCAGCCCTGACGGCCATAACAACGGTTGTACTGGGTTCATATCGACGCTCTGTTGTAACTGCCAACCCCCCAGTTTCAACACAATTAGCAACACCAGAGCCAACTCCTGATCCGCTCCAACCATATGCATTTCTCTTACTGGGTTATGCTGGGGGAAGTCACGCCGGTTCTAGTTTGACAGACACGATGATGGTGGCACATGTAAATCCTAAAACGAAAGTCGTCTCACTAATCTCCCTGCCCCGAGATCTCTGGATTGGGCTGCCTACATCTGAAGATCAAAAGACAAATTGGAAGATAAATGCTGCCTATGCCATCGGTAATGACGACGCCCAATATCGCAATAAACCTGCTCAGTTTACTGGTCCTGCGGGTGGTGGTGAAATGGCAAAATCAGCAGTAAGTGAAGTAGTAGGTTTTCCCCTGCAGAATTTTGTAGCAATCAACTTTGCCGGCTTTGAAAGTACAATCGATACTTTGGGCGGAGTCTCGGTTACAGTGGACAGAACCTTTGATGATTATGTCTACCCAATCACAGGTAGTGAACAAGACACTTGTGGTAAATCTCCAGAAGAGATGACAGCTTCTGCTACTTTTTCGGCGGAGCAGGCTGAGAAAGAGTTTCCTTGCCGGTATGAGCATCTGCACTTCGATAAAGGTAAGACTACCATGGACGGGGAGATGGCATTGAAGTTTGTGCGCTCCCGCCACTCTTCACAAGATGGTAACGATTTTGGTCGGGCGGCACGCCAGCGAAATTTGTTGATGGCACTCAAAGCGAAGGTACTGGATGTGACCTTCGTACCCAGACTTTTACCCCTCATGCCCAGATTAGCCGGCTACGTAAAAACGGATATTAATATCTCAGATACTCGAGACTTACTAGAGTTGAAGGATGAGTTAGAGAGTTATCGCATCAAAACCATTGCCATGACTGATAAAAATATTTTACAGTTCTCACGAAGTACTACTGGCCAGTATATTCTTATCCCTCGAGCCGGCCAAGACGAGTGGAGTAGTGTTCACGAGTGGCTACAAGCTGAGATAGCCTCGGTTTCAGCAGATACTCCTGAAAATACAGAGTGAGAGTTAGAGTTATCGCTTTTTTTTGTTACACTGGAAGTTATCCTTTGTAGCATTTCAAAAAGACAGAGTTACATTCATGAATCTAAAACCCTTATTTTATCCTCGTTCTATTGCGGTGATTGGAGCATCTCGTGACGCCGGTAGTGTCGGCAATGATTTGGCCAAAAATGTTGTTGAAGGTGGATTCAAGGGTAACGTTTATTTAATTAATCCTAAAGGTGGTTCATTATTTGGTCAAAAGCTCCGACCTAGCTTGAGCTCAGTTAAAGGAGCCGTTGATCTTGCCGTTATCATTGTGCCGGCGCCAGTAGTGATTCAAGTAGTTCAGGAGGCCATCGCCAAGAAGGTAAAAGCCCTCATTATCATCACGGCTGGTTTTAAAGAAATTGGTAACGGGGTTTTAGAACAGCAAGTAGCACAGCTGTGTATCGAAGCGAATATTCCCATGATCGGTCCTAACTGTTTAGGGCTAATCAATCCTGAAATTAAACTTAACGCCTCATTTGCGCCCCTGATGCCAGGGACTGGCAAGTTAGCATTCATTTCCCAAAGTGGTGCACTTTGTAGTAGTGTGTTGGATTTTGCTGCGGAGCGTGGTTTAGGTTTTTCTAAATTTTTGAGTATTGGTAATAAAGCTATGATTGGTGAAGTTGAGCTGTTGGAGTATCTTTATCATGATCCTGATACCAAGGTCATCATGCTATATGTAGAGCAGCTAGATCAGGCTCAATTAATTCTTAAGTTAGCCAAAAAAATCACTCGTGGTACACCTCAGAAACCTATTATCATGCTTAAAGCTGGTACTACTGAGGCAGGTTCTCGAGCCTCAAAAAGTCATACCGGTGCTCTAGCCGGAAAAGACGTTGCTTATACAGCTTTATGTGCTCAAAGCGGTATCATTCGTGTCGACACTGCAGCAGAGCTGTTTGATTTGGCTGAGGTCTTTAGTTATAACCGACCATTAAGAAATAAGCGGATAGTCGTAATTACTAACGCAGGCGGACCCGGTGTCTTAAGCGCGGATGCCTTAATCAAGCAGGGTTTATCATTAGCTACTTTATCAGAGCGAACTACCAAAAAATTACGTGACTTTTTACCCAAGGCTGCTAGCGTCCAGAATCCGGTAGACGTACTTGGTGACGCTCCGGCACTCCGGTATAGTCGGGCGATGCACCTGGTAGTCACAGATCCGCAGGTAGATGGCTTAATGGTCATATTAACGCCGCAGACCATGACTGAGGTTGAAGAAACAGCCAAGGCGATTATCGAAGTTAAGCGTACAACCACTAAGCCGATTGTAGTTACCTTTATGGGTGAGCAACTGGTTGCTGGGGGTGAGTCTTTACTACGAAAAGCTCAAATCAGTGCCCTGGCGTTTCCCGAGCCAGCGGCTAATGCCTTAAGCAAACTATACAAAATGAGATTGTGGCTGAAGCCTAAAAATGATCACCATTTTGGTTTCCGTGATGTTAAGCCAGACAAGACCGCTTGGTTATTGGCTCAGGCTAGAGCTGAGAACCAGGCTTTAGTGAGGGCCGATTTAGCTTTGCGCATCTTTAACTCATATGGCTTGCCCACAGTTAAGCACAAGTTACTCACCAATGAGCAGCAAGTGACGGCAGCTTCGGCAGAGTTTAAGAAACCGGTTGCGTTAAAAATTATCTCACCAGACATTATCCATAAAAGTGATGTCGGTGGAGTAATGCTGAGTATCTCTCCAGCGGACATCTTGATTAAGTATCGAGAAATGCTAGCCACTGTCAAGACAAAACAACCTAAAGCCTTTATTGCTGGCGTACAAGTTATGGAGATGATGCCCGATGATGGAATTGACATGATCATTGGGGTGACGACAGATCCAAAGTTAGGTAAGCTGCTGATGGTTGGCTTAGGTGGGATTTACACTGAGGTAATGAAGGACGTTTCGTGGGGCCTCGCCCCATTAACCCACGATGACGCGGAGAGAATGGTTGAAGAACTCAAAGCTAGTCAAATACTGCGAGGAGTGAGAGGCCAGGGTCCTTTCGATCAAAAGACTTTGATTGATTGCTTAGGTAGAATTTCTCAACTCATTATCGCTTTTCCCGAAATTAAAGAACTAGATATTAATCCGTTGCGTGTTTGGGATAAAGGTGACGGGGCAAGTGTACTCGATGGTCGGATTATACTAGAGATGCCCTAGTGACTCTGTTACACTTACACCATACCTATGGTAATGCAATCCAGCGATACAGTAGCCATCATTTATGCCTCTACCTCGGGTAATACTGAAGCTGTTGTTGAGCATGTAGCTAGGCACTGGCAGCCAAAAATCTCTAGTACCCTGCACCGGGCAGAACAAACCAAAAGTGATGTCATCACCGATCATCAGTTTTTTATTCTAGCTACCTCGACTTGGGAACATGGCGTCCTCAATCCATTTTTCTCTCGATTATATGCTGAAGTGACAGAGCTTGATTTATCAGACAAACAAGCAGCTTTCATCGGTTTGGGAGATAGGCGTTACGAGCCTGTTTTATTTTGTGAAGGTATGGAAAAGCTACGTCAACTGTGGTTAAAAAAAGGCGGTACTGAGATCGGTACTGCACTTAAAATCCAGGGTGAACCATACTCGCAACTAGAGAGAGCTGTCACACCGTGGGCTGAGACCATTTCTAGTATACTTACCACAGGTCAGAGTGGAGCTATTAAGCAGCCTCTGCAACATTCAAGCTTGCTCTCAGTACTAAAGCGTAGCTTCACCGTATGAAACTTTTACCTAGATATACTATCAAAGCCGCTGGCGAATCTGGACAAGGTGTAAACTCTGTAGGAGAAATGATTGCAAAGTCCCTCAAAGAAAGTGGCTACTACACTTTTGGTTACCGTGAGTATCCTTCACTGATTAAAGGAGGATACAGCTGTCACCAAATCGAGCTCTCTGATGCACCGATGAATGCTCCTTCTGCCGAGTGCGACTTCTTGCTGTGTCTGAGTCGATACTCGGTCAAGGCCTATCTACCTACTGTTAGACACCAAGGCATCGTTATTCATTCATTGAGACAACTGCAGTTTACACCTGAGGAAGTAAACTTCATTGCCGATAGAGGCATTACCGTGGCGTACATTCCCGCTGAAACCGTGGCCATCCAGGCTGGTGGCAAGTCGGTGATGGCCAATATGGTTATGGTAGGTGTTTTATGGCAGTTACTGAGTTTGCCGGATAGCGCTGTGCAGCAGGTGATTGCTCGTGAATTTGCTCCCAAGCCTCAGTTCATTGAGCCGAACAAAGCCTGCTTTTTAGCGGGCTATACGCTTAAAGTTGAAGAACTCAAACCGGTAAAAGTACGTTTTGTGCCCAATCCCAGTAGAGATAAAGATGCAGTCATGACCGGGAATCAGGCTCTCGCCTTTGGTGCAGTAGCGGCCGGTGTCAGAGCCTATTACTCATATCCCATGACACCCACCAGTTCGCTGCTCAGTACTTTTGTCGGATTATCGGATGAAACAAAAATGTTGGTGCGGCAAGTGGAGGATGAAATTTCCGTCGCTCAGATGGCCATTGGTTCTATGTTTATGGGTACTAGGGCGTTGGTGGCCACCTCTGGTGGTGGTTTTGATTTAATGACTGAGTCGTTAAGTTTAGCTGCCATGACTGAGACACCTTTTGTCTGTATCTTAGGCCAGCGACCAGGTCCCGCAACTGGCTTACCTACCTGGACAGCTGCTGCAGATTTAAACTTGGCCATCTATAGTGGTCATGGAGAGTTTGCGCGCTGTGTGATTGCGGTCAGCGATCCTAGTACTGCCTATGTATTAATACAGCGTGCTTTCAATCTTGCTGAAAAATACCAGATACCTGTCATAGTTTTAACGGAAAAGCAGATTGCTGAGTCATTGTTTCAGGTGGATGTAGTACCAGCAAATGTGCCGATTGAACGTCATTTAGTTGGTAATGACGATCTAGCTTCCCTGCGGGCGGATGATAGATATGCAGTAACAGAGACAGGAGTTTCGCAGCGCTGGTTACCGGGTCAGGAAGCAGCTACATTTGATGGCAATGGTGATGAACATTTAAGTGATGGATCGCTAACAGAAGCCGCTGAGCCAGTGCAAGCAATCTATGATAAACGGTTAAAGAAACTTGATACTCTCGTGGCCGAGCTGCCGCCGCCACAGCTATATGGACCCGTTACAGCTGCCTTAACCTTCTTAGGCTGGGGCAGTGTTAAGAACACTGTACTCGACGTGTTGGAAGCTTGGAATAAGGCTCATCCAGCTTTCAGCATTAGTTATATTCACGTTGAGTATCTTTACCCGCTCAAAGTTGAGGCACTTTTGCCACTGCTTCAACAAGCAAGCTCAATCATTCCCATAGAAAACAACGCCTTTGCCCAATTAGCAAATCTAATAACTCAAGAAACAGGCTTTACGTTCAAGGAAACTTTCTTGAAGTACGATGGCCGCCCATTCTTTGTGGAAGACGTAGTTATCTTTTTAGAGGAGCACTTGTCACATGTCTAACTGTTCCTGCCACCCACAGCCGATTCAGATGAAGGATTACTTCTCTGCTAATTTATATACTTGGTGCACCAACTGTGGGAATTATGGTATTCACGCGGCTGTTAAAAGAGCACTAGTCGCCGAAAGCATCGCTCCATGTCAGACATTGCTTTGTTTCGATGTAGGTTGTAATGGTAATGGCTCCGATAAAATCGATGGCTATCGATTTCACGGCCTTCATGGTCGAATAATTCCCTTTGCCTCGGGTGCAGCAATTGCAAATCGAAAAGTGAATGTACTGGCCTTTGCCGGCGACGGAGCCACGTTTGGTGAAGGAATAAATCACCTGATTCATGCTATTAGGGGAAACTTCAATGTCACCTTTATTTTTCATAACAATCTCAACTATGGATTAACTCAGGGTCAAGCCTCGCCTACCACTCAGCACGGGATGAAACGGACGGCCGCTCCTGACGGTGTCACCTCAGAACCACTACATCCTTTGCGGTTGGTTTTAGCAGTCGAGCCAACATTTGTGGCCAGAAGTTTTTCTGGTGATGTTAAACACATGACAGCCACAATTCAAGCTGGTTTACGTCACCCTGGTTTTAGTTTTATTGAAATTTTTCAGAGCTGTCCTACCTATAATAAAGAAACACCTCATGAGTGGTACCAAGAACACGTGTATGATATCTCCACTGTGGAAAAGTATGATCCGAGTAGTATTGCTCAGGCTAGAGAGGCGGCAGAAGACATAGAGGATAAAGTAGCCATTGGCGTTTTATATCAAAATAAGCTCCGTCAACCATTTATGGAGCTGCAACCTAATAGGCATAATCTTGAGTCAGAGTTAGTAGATGAAGTAATGTCAATTGATCCCAGCTCCTTCATTAATTCTCTAAGGTAATTCTTACTTAACTCATATTAATATCAGCACATAGATTCGCTAAAATAATCTGATGAAGAAAGTTGTAGTAATCGATGACGATATCACAATTTTAGAGGCAGTCTCACTGGTACTTGAAAGCGAAGGCTATGAGGTAAGAACTGCCTCAACCTCTGTCTATCTCAATGAGTTACTTAAAGATGTGCCTGATTTAGTAATTCTCGATATTCGCCTAGCAGGTGAAGATGGTAGAGAGTTATGTCGGCTGCTCAAAGGCCAAGAGATGACGAGCCATGTACCCGTAATTCTCTTCTCGGCCCATCATCGTGGAGACGTTACCACATTATTACAAAGCTCTCAAGCCGATTACTTTTTGCCAAAACCTTTCGATATTAACCAGTTAACCTCCCTCGTTAAACAGTTTGCGGGTGAAGCTGTATATGGTGTATCCTAAAGCCATATGTCTTCAGCAAAAGAACCAGTTGAAAAAGTGTATCGATCACGTAAACGATTATTTATTGACAACTTTATTGGGGGTATAGCTTGGGGCGTAGGCTCAGTGCTTGGTGTAACGGTCATTATCGCTATCGTGGCTTATCTCCTAACTCAAGCCCAAGATCTACCGTACATCGGAAGCTGGATAGGCGACCTGTTGTATCAGATAGAGCTTTATCGATGAGAGTAAGTACTCAAGAAGTTATTTATTCAAGAATTTTTTCTTCACAAATCGATACAGCGTATTAACAACGAACGAAGTACCCATGGTGGTGATAGTGTTAAGCGACTCGTTTGAGACTCTCGGTTGATGTAGGGCGCTGGTAATTTTTTCTTCAAGGCTTTGAATTTTTTGATAGGCATACCAAAAACCAATGGCAAGCCCAATAAAAATTATAAGACTGATTACAAAATAGACGGTGCCGGTTATATAGAAAATTTGCATTAATGTTTCATTCATAGTGATACTTTTTGGTATTCTTGATACTGTTCAATAACTTTCTTTGCGTCCTTTAATAATTCTTTATTGAGGCGCTTTAGCTGGCTTTCGGATAATCCCTCATCTGCGGCAATCGAAGTAACTAACTCTGTAACTTCTGCTTGGTATTTTTGAGTGTCCACGCTTTTTACCGCGGAGAAGATATTAGCTAACTGTACTGCCAGTTGGTTTCTGGCTTTACTATATACATTCGAGGTACCGTCGCTTGGTTGATACAAATGGGAGTCTTCTAGCAACTCCTTCAACTTCAAGTATCTCTGCTCAATTGCAGCCTTTTGCTCCTTAAAAGCAGGCGAGTTGTAAACGTCTTTGAGTAGCCAACCCAAGCCTACGCCAATACCCAATGTTACTATACTTCTGCTCAAAAAGGAACGATTCATAGTGCATAGTTTATGCCAAACCACTTGTAAATAACATAGGAAAATCGTAAGAATAGAGTAACAATACAGATACAGAGGAATGTGAGATAATTGCCAGCATGCCTGTACTTCTCCATATTATTGTCAGTTCATTGCTCGTTAGTCTGTTGTCGCTGTTGGGTGCAGTCGGCCTGGCAGCCAATAGCAAACGGTGGAATAAAATCCTGATCATGCTAGTGGCACTAGCTGCAGGTACGATGCTGGGTGCCGCTTTACTTCACTTACTGCCAGAGGCTGTACACGAGCTTGAAGGTCAAACCCCTTTTGTGATTGTAGTGATCTCATTCATCGCTTTTTTTATCTTAGAGAGACTTTTATGGCACCACTGTCATGATATTGAGCATTTCCATACTGTCGGTTACTTGAGCTTGATCGGAGATGGCCTTCACAACTTCATTGATGGCCTGTTGATAGCTGCTGCATTTGTGACTAGCTGGGAGCTTGGAGTTGCTACCACACTGGCAATAGCTGTGCATGAAATACCACAGGAAATTGGTGACTTTGCTGTGTTACTTCATTCCGGCTTTTCTAGAAAAGCTGCGGTGCTCGCTAACTTTGGGGTGGCGTTGATAAGTGTGATTGGTGGAGTAGTGGGATACTTTGCTGCTACGTATGCTGAAAGCACCACTGCCTATTTGTTGCCGGTGGCCGCAGGTAGTTTTCTGTACATCGCATGTGCAGATCTAATCCCGGAAATTCACAAAGAAGAAGACTCTACTGCCTCTATTCGTGCGGTAATGATGTTTATACTTGGTGTGTTACTGATGTTTCTTCTTCAAGTTATTGCTCATGAGTAATTTATTTGCTCAATTCTTACACTTCTCATGTTGGTTTTTCATTTTATTTCATCACTATGAGACTAGTAAAAATACTTAAAAGGAGGCTCATATGGTAACGTTTTATCAAATGGCTGACAACGACTTCGATCAAGATTACAACTCTGGTTCATCCATAGGTATGGATGACGACACAGACACCAGTACTACCGGTGCTGATGGTAGTGACAGCATGGCAACTGATCGACGTTAACTTGAATCGCCTTTGCGCTAATGAGCACATACTTCAGAGTATGTGCTCATTTTTTTCTTGTTTGTAATAAGGCTTGTAGTGCCTTACTAACGTCTTACTTTGCTCTTAACTGGCTGTTATTTATTGACAGTACAACTAATGTCAACAGAGTTTGAAGTAATACTTAATAAGGAATGAATATGAATGCAGCTACAGAATTTATAACTAAACATACCGTTGCGAGAAACACCAGTCTCTTAGGAGGAGCGATAGGATTAGCAGCAGGTATTCCACATTATCTTTCCAAAGAGGCAGTCATTGTTATGAGCTTGAGTCTGCTATTATCGATTTTATCAGTCGCGGCTTTCGGTATAATACTTGGTCTGACATTAGGTGTTCTGCTAAGTTTGCTCTTTATGACTGGATTTGCAGAGTTAGACTCAGCTTTAGAGAATACTGATGGAATTGACGATAACGCAAATGTTGCAGGTACTGCCGATGAACACTCAGCTTTTATTCCCGGCAGCCATCACTTGCGATTCACTAGGTAGTGTTACAATCACTGAATGGCTCGATCAATAATTGTTATCGGCGCTGGAATTGGTGGTCTGGCCACTGCAGCGTTGTTAGGTAAACTAGGGTGGAATGTTACGGTTCTTGAGAAGAATGAACAAGCAGGTGGTCGAGCATCACAACTAAAAGCTAAAGGCTTTACTTTTGATATGGGACCATCATGGTACTTAATGCCAGATGTGTTTGAGCGCTTCTTTCAACATTTTAATCTCTCCACAAAAAAAGTACTTAATCTCATCAAGCTTAATCCTCAGTACAGGGTCTTTTTCTCCGACGGCACAAAAGTTGATATAACTGGTGACATTCCCAAGGATAAGAAAACTTTTGAAGCGCTGGAGCCAGGGTCAAGTTCTGCGTTTGATACATACTTAGCGGAAAGCAAAGTTAAGTATGATCTTTCAATGAAGCATTTTCTCTATAAGAATGTTGATTCTGTCAAAGATTTCTTCTCCTTAGGACTCTTTAAACATGGCAGATCGCTACACGTTTTTGAGTCAATGGATAGCTACGTAAAAAGTTTCTTTAAAACTGAAAAAATGCAGCAAATTATTCAGTACACTTTAGTTTTTCTTGGTGGAGCACCTAAGAATACGCCGGCTTTGTATAGTTTGATGAGCCATATCGATTTCAATCTTGGTGTGTGGTATCCCAAAGGCGGAATGTACTCAGTGGTTACTGTACTGGTAAAGCTGGGTAAAAAATATGGCGTAACCTATATATATAACTCACCAGTCACAGCAATCATAACTGAGGAAAATGGCGGTAAACATCGTGTGACAGCTGTAAAGTGCGGACGAAAGACGTTCAAAGCAGATGTGGTGATTTCCAATGCTGATTATGCATTTACCGAAGATCTGCTAAAAGATCAAACTTTACGTAACTACAGTCCTCAGTACTGGCAAAAACGTACCTTAGGACCTTCATCGTTTATTCTGTATTTAGGTGTCAAAGGTAAGTTAAGTAAGCTGGCGCATCACAACCTTCTTTTTGGCAAAAACTGGCAAGAGCACTTTCAAGACATCTTTGACCGGCCAACTTGGCCCCGCCAACCCTCAATCTACATTAACAAGCAAAGTGGTGCTGATAGCAGCTGTGCCCCTAAAGGCCACGAGGCAGTTTTTATTTTAGTGCCGGTGGCAGCACACTTAGAAGAATCGAAACAGCACCGAGAAGAGTATGCTGAGTTCACGATTAAGTACATCGAAGAGCAGCTCAAAATTAGTCTAACCGATAAAATTATCTACAAAAAGATATTCTCTATCACTGACTTTAAAAGTAGATACAACGCTTTTGGAGGCAGTGCACTCGGATTAGCTCACACGCTGTGGCAGACATCACTCTGGAGACCGAGTAACTATAGCAAGAAAATTAGTAATCTGTTTTTTGTTGGTGCATCGACGGTTCCAGGTATCGGTGTGCCTATTTGTTTAATCTCAGCTGAGTTAGTAAGTGATAAGATTCAACGCTTGGTTCGAATAGGTAAGTTATAGTCCCCGAAGGAGTACGCAAAAGTGTGTAGGGCTGGGTGTTGTCTTCGGATAAAGCACCAACTTAATCTTAGATACGTAAGGACTGTTTTTGCAAAACCATCTTTTTTAAATCGGCGGTCAGAAACATGAACCGTAAAAGGTAGCATCCCAAATCGATGTACCCGGCCAACTCTATTTATGTACTCATAATCATCAGTCAGTATCTCCCTAGAAAAGGTCTTATTATTTTGGTACACAGTTTTTTTAACAAAGATACACGAACCGGCGCCTGAAGGAAAAAAACGTTGGACCGACCAGAAAAGTGTGTTAAAGATCGTATAGAAAAGATGAATATACCAGTGAGTAGCTTGAGGTTGATATCGGGGACAGGCAATTTCGAGATGATGCTGATCGAGATACTCCAGACACTGTCCCAAAAAACCAGGCGGTAACTGCACATCCGCATCGAGAAAGAGCAGCCACTCTCCCGTAGCGAGATAGCCACCAGTACTACGTTGATTTCCCACAGGTGGTGATGTTTGTACTGTTGAGACGAAGTTAAATGTTCTTGCTAGCTCAAGTGTTTTATCGTGTGATTTACCATCCACCACCAAAACTTCCGAGATTAACAGCAGCTCTTTACGTAGGCTCTCTAAGGTGGCCCTAAGGTAATGCTCTTCGTTGAGGGTGGGAATTATGATGCTAAATACAGACATAGCGCTAAAGTAACTGAGTTAGCAGGGTAGAGAAGAGTACCATACCAAAGACTGTGTTTATTGCAGAGTAGCGCCAGTACCACTGATTAAATATGCTTGAGCGTCCTTCTTTGAATTGTTGTAGCTGATACCAGATAGTAATGGGGTACATGAAAGCGAGCAGACCTAGTGGCACAGATAAGGTAAGTAAGATCAGGGTAAAAAAGGACCAGTTTACTAAACAGAAAAGCGCAGTTCTTTCTTCACCCAATCTCACAGCAATTGTAGTCACACCAGCTTTTTTATCGGGTTGTATATCAGGAATGGCTGAGTAAGCATGCATGGCTGCAGTCCAAGCTGCTCCCGCCAGTAAAACTGAGAACGGGGGCAAGCTGTCCATAAATAAATACCAACCAACCAGTGCAGGTAGCAGATATAAGATATTGGAGTAGGAATCAAGAAATGCCCGCGCTTTTAACCTGAATGGTGGGGCGCTATAGGCTGCAGCCAGCACCAAAAAAATAATCATCGCCACCGCACTTTCGAATCTTAGAGTTATCGCAATGAAGATACACAGCAACACCACACCAATAAGAGCCAGACGTAACTGGTTGCTCTCGGGCTGCCTTAGAAAATGTTCTTGCTGGCCTTTTTTTTGATTCAGTTGGTCTGTGTCACCATCAAAAAGATCATTAATACCATATAAAAATAAATTGGCCGGCAAAAGGAAAAATAAAAACAGCAGCACAAACCTTACGCTGTAAAACTCACTCAGCGTTGGTGCAGCTGCGGTAAAGCCCAGTAAAAATGGACCGGCAGTATAGAACCAAAATGAAGGTCTTGAAATGGAGAGTAAGTGTTTCACAGGTGCTCTTGGTAGACGAATATATAGCAATAATTGTAGAATACACTAGTGATAAATAAAAAGCTTGACAGCATTTTTCGTCAAGGCAGCTCTACTTACTACTATAGTAGTATTTTTTTCCCCCACGATATTAAAGAAGACGTATTTATTTTATATGCTTTCGTCAGGCAAGTGGACAACTTAGTCGACTCCATACCTCAAAAAACAGTCGAGTTACAACAATGGCGCGGCGATTTTGACGAGGCCATGGCAAACAAGCCAGTGGCAAATGAATCGGTCAGTCTTTTTGCAGACCTGTGCCGACGACGAGGCTTTGACAAGAAATGGGTGGATGCGTTTTTCAGGGCAATGGAAGCAGATACCAAGAAAACTAAGTACGCCACGTTCGCCCAGCTAGAAGCGTACATGTATGGCTCGGCTGAAGTTATTGGTTTGATGCTCGCAAATATAATAGGTTTACCCATTGAGTCTCATCCCACAGCTCGTTTAATGGGTAAATCAATGCAGTACATTAACTTTATTCGTGATATTGAAGAGGATAACAAGCTTGGTCGTCAATATATTCCTCAAGCTTTTTTGGCTAGGCATCAACTAAACTCACTTGAGCATAGTAATACCAAGACCCATCAAGCAAACTTCACCAAGCTTATAGAGATGGAGATTAAGCGTTACTTTGAGATTAAGACTGAAGCAGCCAAAGGTCTGAAGTACCTGCCTAAACGATGCCGGATTCCCGTGGCCACTGCTAGTCAGATGTATGACTGGACAGCCAAGCAGATTTTGATCGATCCTTTTATTGTGTATAGTAAAGCGGTCAAGCCCTCAAAATCTAAAGTCCTACTGACAATCCTTTATAATACATTTTTACACCTATGATCCAGTTACTTTCACACTATCAGCCGCAGCTTGCCGCATACTTGCAGAGTTACTTAACTCTACAACTAAAGACGGAGCCCGCCACTGTCTGGGATCGTGATGTATATACGAGACTGCTAGATTTTACGTTGGGGGGAAAGTTACTGCGAGGAAGCTTGTTCCTGGCTACCTATGAACAGCTTGGTGGTAAGCAACTTTCAGAAGCAATGCCGGTTGCGGCAGCAATTGAGCTCCTTCAAACGTCACTCTTGATTCACGATGACATTATGGATAACGATCGTTTCCGCCGCGGAAAGATCTCAATTTTTGCTCAGTATCAAGAATTATTTGTGGAAAGAAAACTGCGAAATCCACACCACAATGGTGTTAGTTTAGCGATCTGTGTGGGTGATGTAGCTATCTTTCATGGTTTCGGATTATTAGCTAAACAGCCGAATTATTCATTACTAACAACATTCACTCAAGAGTTTAGCCGGGTTGGTTTTGGCCAGATGGTTGACGTTGAGCTTACAGCTACTCCCACTGCAGTACCTGAGGAGAGAATCTTAGAGATGTACATTTCCAAGACAGCACGCTACACTTTTTCACTGCCATTTATGGCTGCTTGCCAGATGACACAGGTAGACACAAAAACATCTGATAAGCTCGATCTATTAGGCGAAAAAATTGGTTTGTTATATCAAATTAGAGATGATGAACTTGGTCTCTTTGGTTCAGTGGCAGAGCTGGGTAAGCCAATTATGTCTGATGTTCGTGAAGGAAAGAAAACGCTGTACTACCTTGCAGCATTTAGATTAGCTAGCAAAGCGCAACGAGTAGATCTAGAGCGTTGGTATGGTAATGCAGATCTTGGTGAGGTTGAGTTTGAGCAGGTTAAAGACTTATTGAAAAGCACTGGGGCGCAAGAGTATGTTGATCAAAAAGTTCTGCAGTTGAAAAAAGAGGCAGTTGCACTCACAGAAGAGCTTTCAGTCACCAAAGAGCACCAAGAGCTACTTTTACAGTTAATTCAGTACAACATGACGCGAAAAAAATAACTTCATAAAACGCTGACGATGAAATTGATCAAAAATTGACTCACCAGCTAAATACTCATGACCACCTATAATTTCTTCCAGTGTATGGGTGTGATCAACCTCCAGTAGAACTTGGCCAGTGGGCATGAGGTACCTTTGTGCTTGCGTGAGTAGTACATCAATTAGGGTTAAACCTTCATTTCCACCATCGAGCGCAACTACAGGCTCAAATTTTATCACCGATTCTTCGAGTGAGTTTAATCTTGAAGTTGGAATATATGGTAAATTCGCAATTAAAAGGTCAATTTTGACGTCAGCCGGATAGCTGGCCAGCACATTACTAAAAAAAATGGAGAAGTCCTGGTGGTGCTCACTGGCGATCAAGCGATGAAGGTTTTGTTGAGCAACATCCAAGGCGGTACGCGAAACATCACTCATAATAACATTTGATGAAATGTTTTTTTCGGCTAACTCTAGATACACAGAGATACCAATAGCTCCGGAGCCTGTGCCAACATCGGCGATGGTCAAAGATCTTGAGGGGTGCAGCTGATGCAGATCCATCGCAGCAGCTACACTCATTGCGACCAGCTCTTCAGTCTCCAATCGTGGGATCAGTGCCTCCGTTGTCAGTATAAAATCTCTACCCAAAAACTCCACATGACCAGTTATGTACTCGACGGGCATCTCTCCATAGGTGAGAGCTACTTTTTCACTTACCTGATACTTTGCCAGGTGATTTTTTTCGTAAGGAGATAGTATGCGGAGAGACACAGCTGCTATTGTACAGCTAATTTCTACTAGCTCTTGTTTTTTACTCATTAATGTATCAAGATAAGAGCCACGCAGTAATCAGGAGGTTAGTAGTATGGACAAACAGTTAAAAACCAAGTCATTGGCTGAGGCAATGAGCCAGAAGCCAAGTATGGAAAGACACAGCAACATGTCACAGCAACCGTATTCGTTAACAAATATGTTGAACTTTGTGAGCAGTAACTTCGCAATCTTCTTCATTGTTGGACTCTTTTTCTTGGGTGGCTTTTTAGGTGGGTCACTCTGGACTGAGAATAAAATGTTGAAAAATGGTGGTGGAGTGGCTCAAGCGCCGGTCGCCGCCGGAGCTGGTGTAGGAGCAGATGCTGGTGCCCCAGCGGGCCCAACTGCTGAGCAGCTAAAACAAATGCCTGCTGTAACTGGTGACGATTACTTTAGAGGTGGTGAGAACGCTAAGATTACTCTAGTCGAGTACTCCGACTATGAGTGTCCATTCTGTGCACGTTTTCATCCTACAATGAATCAGATCATGGCAGAGTATGGGGATCAGGTTAAGTGGGTCTATCGCCATTACCCATTATCATTCCATCCTAACGCTCAAAAAGCCGCGGAAGCCGCTGAGTGTGTAGGTAAATTAGGTGGAAATGATGCCTTCTGGGTCTACGGAGACACAATCTTCGAAGAAAACACCAAAGCTGGCGGCCAAATTTCTCCAACCGTCATCGAGTCAAGCGTTCAAGCAGCTGGTGTAAATATGCAACAGTTCAAAACCTGCCTAGATAGTGGTGAGATGGCTCAAAAAGTCACTGATGCAATGGCTGGCGGTTCTGCAGCTGGGGTCACTGGTACTCCTGGCACAGTGTTAGTCACTGAAGGTGGAGACTACGAGCTAATCAATGGCGCGTTACCTTATGAAAGTGTAAAAGCAACTATCGATTCATATCTTTAATTTAAGATGAACGCTAGTAAAAGGGGAAGGCAACTTCCCCTTTTTTGTAATCTACTGCAGCCTGATGCCAGGCTACAATGATACAATTAGGTATCAAGCAAGGAGTTCTATGACACTTAAGCAGCAACTAACAGAAGACATGAAGCAAGCAATGAGAGCGCGCGAAATGCTCAAGTTGAATACCATTCGTTTCTTAATTTCTGATATTAGAAATTTCGAGATTGATAATGGTGAACAAGATGATGCTGGAGTGCTAAAAATTGTGGCCCGCCAGGTCAAGCAGATGAAAGACGCGGTATCAGAGTTTGCCAAAGGAGACAGAACAGACTTAATTGAAGAAGAAAAACAAAAAATAGCCGTCTTGGAAGCATACTTACCACAACAAATGAGTGATGAAGCACTCTCTGCAATTGTGACTAAGGTAGTATCTGCTCAACCCGGCATGAATATGGGACAGGCAATGTCTGAAGTGATGAAGCAGGTGCAAGGTCAAGCAGACGGTGGTCGGGTATCAGCCTTGGTGAAAAAAGCGTTACAACAATAAATTGATGGCATGAAAACAAAAACCATAGGCGAGATTCTAAAAGAAGAGCGAGAATTTCATCGTCTCAGTTTAGAGGAACTAGCTAAGAGAACAAGAATCAGACCAGAATATCTTCAAGCGTTGGAGAGTAATAACTTTGAAGCGTTGCCCGCCGCCACTTTCGTCCGAGGCTATATCAAAACATACGGTAAGACTTTTGGCTTTGATTATCAACCACTGATTGGTTTACTGCGACGTGACTTTAAGGAGAGTGCCAAAGGAACGCTGGTACCAAGGGAGTTTATTAAACCCATGTTGCGTAAAGGCTTTACCTGGACGCCGATTACCAGTCTGATTGTGTTAGTTGGAGCAGGTTTTCTAACATTGACACTGTATATCGGCTATCAATGGTATGCCTTTAATCGACCACCAATGCTGGAGGTTTACAACCCAGTTGACAATCAAAATGTGGCGTCAGAAGTTGATGTGGAGGGTATAACGGTGCCCGACGCAATTGTCTCAGTTAATACTCAGCCGGTTGCAATTCAAGCTGATGGTACTTTTGCCACCAGAATTTTTCTACCTAGAGAAGGCATAACAAGTATTACTATTGAAGCCAAGGATCGCAGAAACAAATCGAGCATCATTCAGCGGACAGTATACGTGCAGTTCTAACATCTATCTATTTTTGTTATAGTGAGCTTGATCAGCATTCAATTATCACAAGAAGGTGTCTATGGAAGTTCTCCCTATCATATTTGCGGTAATTCTCACCATACTGACGGTTGTGTTGACGATTGTGGGGGTGCAGATGGTATTAGTCTTGAGTGAAATTAAAAAGACGTTGCGTAAAGTCAATGCTACACTCGATACTATTGAGCACACCGCTCTTTCAGTAACCCAGCCACTCCATAACCTTGGTGGGATGGCAACTGGTCTTACGACTGGCTTTAAAGTTTTTGAGTCATTTGTTAGCTGGATCCAAAAAAATAAAGAAGCTAACGCCCGGTAACTATGGCAAATAGTAGCCCCTCAGAACCAGGTTCTTTTTTCTCAGGTTTTCTCTTAGGAGTGGTGACTAGTGCTATAGGTCAAGCAGCACTATCACCGGAAAAAAATCAAGAATTCCGCGAGCGTTTCTTAGCTGAGTGGGAATCAAGTAAGCAACTCAATGGTACGCAAACTCAACAGTTTAGTAACTGGAGAGAGCTGGCGTTAAAGATGGCCAACCACTTTGTGCCAGCTCTCATTGACTCACCCGTGATTGAAAAACTAAAGCAGAAAGTGCAGCCAGTCAGTAAAACGTCATCTACGACTAAACAAAAAAGTAAAAGCAAGTTTCGCGGAACTTAATTGCTAGACAAAACCAAGCTTCAAGGTAAAATACACCGAGAACGAAAGGTTACATGCCACAGGCACTAACATCAAGAGAGTTACGACAAGCCTACTTATCTTTTTTTGAAGCGCGCGGACACGCTATTGTGCCTTCGGCGCCTTTAGTACCTGATAACGACCCCACCACCTTATTTACCGGTTCAGGCATGCAACCTATGGTGCCGTATCTGCTTGGAGCACCACATCCACTAGGTAAACTCCTAACAGATTCTCAGAAATGTTTCCGCACTCAAGATATCGAAGAAGTAGGTGACAACAGACACACTACATTTTTTGAGATGTTAGGGAACTGGTCACTCGGCGAGTACTTCAAAGCAGACCAGCTCCGCTGGTTTCTGACTTTTTTAATTGAAAAGGCTAACATTTCTCCTGAGCGTCTCTATGTAACAGTTTTTCGTGGTAGTCAAGAACTGGGAATTCCTCAAGACACTGAGTCAGCCAGTATTTGGCAGGCTCTCTTTAAAGAGCATGGAGTTGAAGCGAAGGTACTAGATTGGGCAGAGCGCGATGGCATGCAGAGTGGACGCATTTTCTTTTATGATGAGAGTAAAAATTGGTGGTCTAGATCTGGCGTGCCAGCAGCCATGCCGGTGGGTGAGCCTGGTGGTCCGGATAGCGAAGTCTTTTACGACTTTGGAATCGAGCGAGCTGATCACCAAAACTCAATCTATAAGGACGAGCCTTGTCATGTTAACTGTGACTGTGGTCGATTCTTGGAGATTGGCAACTCAGTTTTTATGCAGTATCAAAAGCAAGCTGATGGTTCGTTCAAGGAGTTGCCGCAGAAAAACGTCGACTTTGGTGGTGGGCTGGAACGAATTTTAGCGGCTAGTCTCAGTACACCGGATGTCTTCAAAACTGATCTCTTCCAGTCACTCATTTCACAGCTAGAGCTGGCTACGGGTAAAATATATCTTGACCACGCTGCGGAGATGCGTATTATTGCTGATCACTTGAAAGCAGCGGTGTTTTTAATCAAAGATGGTGTCCAACCCGCTAATAAAGCACAGGGCTATTTTTTACGACGCTTAATTCGCCGGGCTTTAGTTAAGCTGCATTTCTTAGGCAGTGAGCTTGATGCCGCACAGTTATTTGCCATCGCAGATGAAGGCGTCTTGACACTATACGACGGTATTTACTTTGATCGAGCAAGTGATAAAGCATTAATTGAAAGTACCCTGCTAGATGAGACTTCAAAGTTTAGTAAGTCTTTAGATAAAGGTCTGAAGTTTTTTGAAAAACAATCTGAGATAAATGGCAAAATAGCGTTTGATCTCTATCAAACCTATGGTTTTCCTCTGGAAATAACAGTTGAGTTGGCTCAAGCAAAAGGCGTAGCAGTTGACATTGAGCAGTTTAAAACTGAGTTTGAACAGCATAAGGAGCTTTCTCGTACATCCTCAGCGGGTATGTTTAAGGG
>JALYRS010000001.1:0-24891 GCA_030855135.1 bacterium
ACGCAAGTGTTCCACTGCTCGCAGGCCACCACCAGTTGCACCATAGCCTACTAGTGATACTGGTTTATAGCTCCATTCACGAGACACAAAATCAAGGGCATTTTTGAGTGCCGCAGAAGTTGAGTGATTATACTCAGGGGTGACCAGAATATAGCCATCGGCTGAGTCTACAATTTTTGACCAGGCCTTGGTGTGGTCTTTGGTATACTTACCCTGAGAAGGAGGAATAGGTTCATCCAGCAGCGGTAGATTAATATCTGCCAGATCAACTACTTCAAATCTAACCTTATCCTTGTCTACTTCTTGCTGAGCAAGTTCGTATATCCATTTAGCAGGCTGTGGTCCAAATCTGTTAGGTCTAGTTGAGCCAATAATAATTTTAATGGTAATCATATTTCCCTTAAAGTGCTATTAATATAAATAATATAGCAACTATATTTAGTATAGTAATGTATACTACATATGTCAATGACAAATACACAAAATCCACCAATTGAAAAGAAAGCAGGCTGCATAGCTTTTGCTACTATGATACTGGGAGATAAATGGACCCCACATATCCTTTCAGCACTCTACACAAGAGATCTCCGTTTCAGTGAACTAGAAGACATTGTGACGGGGATCACTCCTCGAACATTGTCAGCCAAATTAGAGTTATTAACCGAGCACTCAATTACTAACAGACAAGCATACGCTGAGGTACCACCACGAGTGGTCTATTCTTTAACCGATCAAGGTAAAGATCTGATTCCTATCCTGCGCAGTATGGCTGATTGGGGTGCCAAGTACTCATAAAGTAATAACTACTTCACAGCTACATAAATTCATCCATAATACGTCTATCGTTTATAGCAAAACTGATCATCGCGATCAGGGCTGCTTAAAGTGAAAAGAGGCGACTGTGTATCAAGTAATTGTTGGGCAGAGCTCAGGTTTGACCCAGTTTAGGGCAGACGACAGGGTTAATGTCACCCTTGATAACGGGCAGGCTCGCCTGCAACTGATCGGCACTCAGCTGAGCGTAAATACGACGCCGGCGGTGGCTGACAAGTTCTTGCGCGAAAACTGCATCGATTGTGGCATGCCGCACAACTAGTTTGAATGCAGATTTGCTTCTTTCGAATCAAGCGACATCCAGAGGATGTCGCTTTTTCTTTGGCACTAGGAACTCTAAATGAGGCAAAATGAATAACAAAACTATATTTATCACCTGTCTCAAGTTACAATAAAAACCGTTGGAGGTGTCGCCTAGTGGTTTATGGCACACGCCTGGAAAGCGTGACCCGAAAGGGCTCGTGGGTTCGAATCCCACCACCTCCGCCAGCCCGCGATCATGCCTCTGGCATGAATCGCTGGACTGATTGGATTGGTGAAGGGCATTTTCCGCAGGATGATCCTGCCGGCAAGTGCGAAGCACCTGCCTAATGCACGCGTAGCGGGCCACCACCTCCGCCCCGTAAGGAATTATTTAGTTTGAATTTGAAAGAGAATGTGATGACTAGTAGAACAAAAATAGCCAAAGCTTTGCTGAATATAAAAGCAGTTGGTTTTTCTTTGCAGGAACCAATTACATTCAAGTCAGGAATTAAGTCACCGGTATATGTTGATAACAGACGGTTGCCCTATCATCCAGCTGAGTGGAGAGTTGTTATTGAAAGTTTTGTTGAGCTGATTAAGATAAAAAATCTTGAGTTTGACTGTATCGCCGGAATAGAGGCAGCTGGTATTCCTCATAGTGCTGCCCTAGGTTTTTACTTATCACTGCCATCAGTATTCGTGCGAAAGACAGTTAAAGATCATGGCACTAAAAAAATGGTTGAAGGCGGTGATGTAACAGGTAAACGTGTATTGCTAATAGAGGATCATGTGACTACAGGTGGTTCGAGTTTAAGCGGTGTTGTCTCTCTTCGGCAAGCTGGGGCAGTTGTGAAACAATGCTTAGCCATTACGAGTTACGAAATGAAAGAAGCGACCAGAATGTTTACTGATGCAGACGTTGAGTTGCATACCTTAACTACCTTTTCTGACATTTTTGATCAAGCAGAAAAAGAACAAACGCTAACTGCCGCTGAAAAGAAAATAGTAACCAAATGGTTAACCAACCCCCAAGGATGGGGAGTATGAAAATTATTACCAAATATACCCAAAGAGTGATAGCTACTGACTCCTTACTGTGTGTAGGTTTGGACAGCGCTTTTGAGGCTTTGCCTAGTCGCTTCAAAAAAGAAAAACATCCCCAGTTTGAATTCAATCGTTGGATCATCGATCAAACTCATCAGTTTACGGCGGCATATAAACCAAATGCTGCATTTTATGAGGCCCGTGGTAATGCTGGTTGGGGTGAGTTGCAGATGACAATCGAGTATTTGCGCCATCAGTATCCAGAAATTATGACTATCCTGGACGCCAAACGCGCTGATATTGGCTCCACCAATGAAGGCTATGTTAAAGGTATTTTTGATGTAATGGGTTTTGATGCAGTTACTTTGCATCCCTATTTAGGACAAGAAGCACTCAAACCTTTTTTGGAGCGAGATGATAAAGCTTGTATTATCTTATGTAAAACATCAAATCCTGGTTCTGGTGAGATACAAGACTTAGAAGTTCGCGGACGGCCTTTGTGGCAGCATGTGGCCAGTGAAGTGGCTAGTAAATGGAACACGAATCAAAATTGTATCCTTGTAGCAGGCGCAACGTATCCTAAACAACTGGCGGTTGTTAGAGAAATTGTTGGCGAGATGACACTGTTAATCCCGGGAATAGGCACTCAAGGTGGTGAGGTAGAACCTGTGCTGCAGGCAGGACTAAACTCTAGTAAGCAAGGCTTAATTATTAGTGCCAGCAGGAGCATTATTTTTGCTTCTGATCCAGCTATAGCTGCAGAAGACTTAAAAGAACAAATTACAAAAATAAGAACTGCACTTCTCCATCGAGATAAGTACTAGTACTTACTACTGTTAAGTGTCACTTGAATTGTGATGTTGAATAGTGAATACTAATTCCACAAGGGACGAAGTCCTTTAGAAAGTTTTGTATGCGCCTGCCCACACTTACCAAAACCTCCTTCACAAAAGGTGCTAGTGGTTTTTATGCGGTGTTGTTATGTATGGGATTGCTGATGCCGCTATATATGAGTGCTGCTCTGTCAGCAGAAGCCGCAACTAATGCTGGAGATAGTTACCTTCGTTTCGATCGGATGGCCGCTGCCGCTGATCCAGGCGCACTTCTGATTGTTTTTACTACCTCTAGTACAGTTCAAACTGAAGCAAAACTTAAAATTACTCTTGATTCAGAGTGGGTCTCTGCCACTAATTTTTCTGCCACGGCTGCCAATTATACGACAACCTCTACCGGGATTCCTGCCGATGCAACTGTTTTTCCTATCACAGGCAGTGTAGCCAGTGCGGTTAGTGGCAATACTATAACTTTTGCTTTAAGTGGCCCCCTAGTTGCCAGCACTAAATATGCAGTAATTGTCCAGGATGGTACTGGTTTTATCCTTAATCCAGCAGCTTCAAATACACAAACTCATACTCTATTTACTACCGATAGTGGTGACGTAATCCAAGATACAAGTAGTATAACCACTAACACTATTTCTAACGATCAAATTAGTGTCTCCGCCACAGTTGCTCCAACCTTCACCTTTACTTTAAGTGGTAATACAGCCGCATTTGGTACATTAAGTACTAGTGTTGTCAACTCAGCTACAGCGAGAACAGTAACAATCGTCAGTAATGCTACTAACGGTTGGATCGTTTGGCTTAAGAGTGCTAATGCTGCCCTAACATCTGCCTCAGCAGGCAACTATACAATTGATACCACCGGTACAACTGGTGATGCTACGGACGAAACTCTAGTAGCTGGTACAGAAGGATATGTGGTAGATGTAGACTTAACAACTGACGCCGCTAGTGGAGGCACCGTCACTATCAATGGTGATTATGATGGGGCTGACACCGATTCTGGTGGAACCTTATCATCCACATTTCAGACAGTTGCCAGTGCCGATGGGACCGCTAACAGTGATGTCATCACCTTAACTCCACGGGCAGCTATTGCTGGTCAAACACCTGCCGCTAGTGACTATGCTGATACCTTGACTGTAGTGGGAGCTGGAGTCTTTTAACGCATGGAACCTAGTCAAAAAAGCCCGTCCGCTAAAGACTGGATAACTAATGAATAAACAACGCTTGGTTTCTGGAGTTCGACTTACAATCTTTTTTTTACTCTTCGGTACTGTGACGCTAACAGCTACCCAGAGTGTCTTTGCTCAAGCTTTAGTTCCAGGAGCAGCTACTTCATCTCCCCAGCCCAGCACTTTAGCACCCACAATTACCCCAAGTGTATCAGGCAGTCTTAAGCTAACAGTTTCTCCAATTACTATTGTTTTAGAAACAGAGCCAGGAGTGCCGGTTACCTCCACAATTAAAGTTAGAAATAATGGTTCAGAGAATGAGTATATTCAGGCAAGTCTTTCGAAGTTTCAAGCCGACCCATCTGGTGAAAAACCACAGATTTTAGACTTTACCGCTGAAGAAGAATACTCAAAGTGGATTACTTTCAAAGAACCAAGTTTTGTTATCCGGCCAGGTGAATGGAAAACAATTGAGTTCACATTCGCCCCGCCAAAAGCAGCTGCTTTAAATTATTTTTATGTCTTGGTTTTTGAACGACAACTTAATGCCAATGCTCAAGATGGCGAATCTGTGCTTTCTGGTGCGCCAGGTATTTTGGTACTGGCAAATGTACTATCACCAAACTCAAAGCGTGAGCTCCAGCTTGAGTCATTCTCTGTGCCATGGCTTTTTATTGAATTTTTACCAGTAGAGTTTGTCATGAAAGTTAAAAATACGGGCAATACATTCTTAGCACCTGTGGGTAATATTTTTATTGACGGAAATGGTAAAAAAGATGTAGCTGTACTGAGTGCTAATCCCAATTCTAGTAATATATTGCCACAAACAGAGAGAGAGTATCGTTCTTCATGGACAGATGGCTTTCCTTTGTACTCCATAGATGAAGAGAATGGAGAGCCGCTGCGTGATGATAATGGAGAACTAAAATACTCGCTTAAATGGGATTTTTCACAGGTAGATAAATTCAGAATAGGCAGATACACTGCCAATCTACTTTTGGTATATGATGATGGACAGAGAGATGTCCCACTTGAGTCAAGCGTCTCATTCTGGGTTATTCCATGGAGAGTTCTAGCAGCTAGTATTGTACTTTTGATCTTAACCTTGTTAGGACTTAAGGCTACAATTGCACCAGTAATCAAAAAGATATTTCGCCGCTAGAGAATCCTGCTTATGATGAAATTTGTGTTTCAGCTGTGGCTAGTGGGTTGTCTGCTTATCTGGTTATGGGGAAGTAATATTAGCTCTGTAAAAGCTCAATCAAGTGCAGAGGGTATATTGAAACTTGAGCCAGCTTTTCAAGAAGTAGTGCTCGAGGAAGGACAACTTTCTAGTAACGCGAGTTTTACTTTCACCAATACTACTCGATTGACTCAGGTGTTGGATATTTTTCCTCTCGATTTAGAACAGCACAACGAAATGGGTGAAATTATCTTAAAAGATAAAATTGACACCAGCTTTACACTGGCTCCCTATCTAAAACTCTCACAAGAAAGAATTTCAATTGCACCAGGTGCATCTGTGACTGTTGAAGCAAGTTTAGTTAACTCAACTGAGTTGTCACCAGGTGGTCATTATGCTGCGGTTGTGGGCCGATTTGTGAGGCAAGACATCCCCCAGTTTCAGCAAGTGTTGCCCGGTATTTCATCAATAGTGTTACTCCATAAAAAAGGTGGCGAACAATTTATCTTATCACTTATTGATACTGGTGTTCCTAAAGTGGCAATTACATTTAAACAGCCGAGTAATTTGCGACTACTGTTTGAGAATAATGGTAATGTACATATTATTCCTTATGGTAGAGTTGAGTTCAAGGATATTTTTAAGCGAGTAGTATATAAAGGAATAGTTAATGAGGGATCGTTATACGTTTTACCAAAAACTGAACGACAAATAACCACCACCCTAAAAAATATACGATACGACTTTCCAGTCATGCTATATCAGGTGAGTATTCAGGGAGCCGGTGATCGCGGCGAGACAGCATTTGCTAGCAGTATCTATTATTTTTATATATCTCCGTGGCTAATACTGTTAGTGTTGGGTGGTATAGGTTTGCTCTATTTCTGGAAACGTAAAGTGAAGAATACTAAAGAGTAATCATGAAAAGAAAAATTATACTCCTCTTTATTCTGTCATTATTTATTGTGGGGTTGGGAATGGTGGTGTCGCGAGTGAAAAGTCAAAGATCCGTAACTGCAAACTCCTTTGAAACGTTGTCTGAGCGGTCAAAGGAGTTTATCGAAAGCCAAAAAAAAATGGATGACTCGATAGTAAGCAGAAGTCGATTACTAGACTCATCACAAACAAACCAATCTCAGGGTGAAGTTAAGAGTGAGTGTTTTACTGCCGATATACATTTGCCAATGGAGTATCGCAAGAGCACCAGTAATGAGCGTGGGTGTATGTATCAAGCAAATATAGTCTTGCCCGCCTCAAAAATTGTCATTACCGTCACTAAACAGGTGGGAAGTAAGTTAGCAGAAGATACTGGTGTAACTCATCGGCGGAACATGACAGCAGAGTATACTGAACAGAATGTGGTATTTGCTGATTATGACGATGCTTATCAGTTTGTAGCTAAAGATAGCGTATCTACTTTTTTACAAAAAGATGACACTCGGGTAACAGTAATATTCTTTAGTATTGCCCGCTACACTCCAGACTATCTAATTTATATGCAGAGCGTTGTAGAGTCGCTCAAAGTTGAGATATAACTATAAAGTAAATCATGAAAAATAAGCCACCTTTTCAATTACTCAAAACATTTCCTACTTTGTTAATGCTAGTATTTGCTTTTCCGACCAGTACAACATATAAGTTAAATGACTTCGCTTTCGGCAGTGGTGGCACAGATAATTCAGTATCAGAAACGTATGGTTTAAATGCAGTCACGGGTGAAGTGAGTGCTGGTCAGCTAGAGGGTGACACATATGATCTTGGTACTGGTTTAATCTTTACTCAACAAGCCAACACTCCTGGACAGCCAACTTTGGAAAATACCACTGGAAATTTATATAACCGGCTTCACTTTTTAGTTGATACTGGTACCAACCCAAGTGATGCCACCTTTGCCATTGCTATTAGTAGTGATGATTTTGTCACCACTAACTACATTCAAAATGATAATACAGTTGGTCCTACTTTGGGGAGCGAGGATTATCAGACCTATGCTGATTGGGGTGGTGCCGGTGGTGACGAGGTGATAGGGCTTCAACCAAATGTAACCTACAGTATCAAAGTGAAAGCCATGCACGGCAGATTTACTGAGACAGGCTGGAGTGCAGTAGACACAGCAGCCACTTTAGCATCACAACTCAGTTTTGACATAGATGTCGGTGATGAATCGGCAGTAAATAGCGATCCTCCATATATTATTGACATTGGAGTACTTACACCAAACACTGTTACGACCGGCGCAGATCGGGTATGGGTTGATCTAGCCACCAATGGTGAGGGCGGTGGTTTTGTCTATGTCTACGGAACAAATAGTGGTCTTAAAAGTACTATCGCCAACTACACTATAACGTCGCTTAATGGTAATTTAGCCGCGGCCGCTGAAGGTTTTGGCTTGCAGTCTGAAAGTGTAGCTCAGTCCTCTGGAGGTCCACTGGCTAAGAACTCCCCTTTTGATGGATCATCAGATGTAATCGGAGAGGTCACCGCTACATCTCAAACGATATTTAACTCATCATCCCAGCCCGTGGTTGGTGGGCGCGGGGGGATTGCTGTCAAGGCAAAAGCCTCAACTCAAACACCGGCCGCTAGTGACTATATTGAAGTGCTAACCGTTATCGCCTCTGCAGCTTTTTAATGGTATACTTTTTATCTAATTGACTCTGAATAGGTTCTTCCATATCGGGTAAAGTTTGTGTGTTGTCTACCTCGAGATTTTGCTATGCTTACAAGGCAAACTTTGTTGTATGTCGTTGTCACGCACTAACTATTATTTACCTTTACTTTTGTTAAATCTCAGCATAGTTTTTTTGAGCTGGTTTCTTTGGATCAAACCAGTACAGGCAGCCACTGGTATTAACGATCAAATAAATTTTCAAGGAAAAGTAGTGATGAATACTGGTGGCACTAATGTAGCCAACGGCACATATAGTTTTACCTTCCGGATATATACAGTTGATTCTCTCGGTACGGCAATCTGGACTGAGACTAAAAACTTGACTGTTACCAATGGAGTATTTCAAACAGCGCTGGGTGACAGTACTGATTTGCCCGGTTCGATTGATTTTAACTCAGATAATATTTACTTAGGAGTGGAGTTTAATGGTGACGGAGAGATGTCACCGAGAATTAGATTCGCGGCTGTACCTTATGCCTTTAATGCCGAAAAGGTTAATGGCCTGACAGTTACCAGTACGACTGGTAGTTTGACCATTCCCAATAGTACGGGAATTACCTTTTCTGGTGCTAACAACCTCACCTTTACTACCTCCGCTGCAACCAGCGTAACTTTACCAACAACCGGAACCTTGGCCACTACGGATCAGACAGAAACCTTGACTAATAAATCTGTTGGCTCAACTGGTTTAGTTTTTAATGGTGCAACTACTGATATTACCACTGTCTCAAACGAACACTTTACTATTTCCCCTCACGGTACAGGTGATATTGTCATCAGTACTGATGCAGACAGCTCATTAGTGTTTTCCAGCTTTACCACCCAAGGAGGATTAGTCTATGCAGCCGATACCTCTGGAACGATTGGACTAACTGGAGCTGGTATTGAAGGTCAATGTTTAACTTCAAATGGAGGATTAGTACCCACTTGGGGGGCGTGTGGTGCTGGAGGAGCGACGGTATTTAACGATATTGGTGATGCTGCAGCCACTGGCGCAGTAGCTCTTGCTAGTTACGCTCAGAGTTTTGACTGGAATACTGATAATACTACAGCCGCTGCACTGGATGGTCTAACTTTGAGTATCACCAACGATGCAGCTGGGGATATTACCAACCAAAAAGTACTGGTTATTAAAAATAATTCCGCCACCGGCGGTACTACTGATGTGCTCTTGAGCATCGACAATGCAGATGACTCCACTGTGACTACGGCAATTCAAATTCTTGGTTCTTCAACAGGTGCTATAGGAACGGCTCTGGATTTATCTGATCCGGAAATTACTACTGCCTTGGCGCTCGGTGCTAATGCTATTACCGGTACTTACTTTTCTTTAGCTGATACCGGTGGCTTGACTACTTCAGGTGACTGGACCTGGAATGCGGCTACACCCACAATTACTATTGGAGCTTCTGAAACTCTGGCCATAAGTAACGGCACAGATACTTTTTCCATCAATACCTCAGGATCGGTGTTAGGCTTTAGTGATGGCACAAATAGCTTCAGTTTTGATGTTGATACTGGACCTGTTTATGCTGGTACTGCCAGACCGACCAGAAAAACCACTTTAGCTCCTGAATTTTCTGGCGCTACTTTGACCGCTGATGGTTCTGATAACTCAGGCACTATGACTTCTAATTTTTGCGAATTTGGGGTTCATGCCAATATTCCCGATCTCAATACCACAGTCTGTAATACCTCAGGTGATATCCATAACTACTATCATTGGACAGGGCTGGGTACTGGGGTAAAAGATTATGATATCTGGATTAGATGGCGACTGCCGGACAACTTTGCGGCCTGGGCAGCAACCAACCCTGTCAAAGTTTGGGGTAAACGAACTGATGCTACTAACAATGCAGTGACTGTTTATGTGTATGACACTACCGGTGCCTTAGAAAATGCTAGTGGCACTCAAGCAGCAGGAACTAACTGGACCCAAACTTCAGTAGAGTCAAGCTTTGGTGGAACGTACACGGCAGGCGATTTTATGTCAATCAGAGTGGTAATGGCAGCTGACACCAGTGATTCAGTGCAGTTGGGAGAAATTACTTTTGATTACTTGAGCAATAATTAATTATGAAGTACCTAAAAAGAACTTTCCATCTTTGTCTCTGTCTAGTTTTGATACTGGGCTTAGCTTACTTAACTCACACTACTGTTTCGGCAGCGCCTGATGGTACCGGTTTTTTGGTTTACGATGAAGACCAAGCTGTTAATACCACGCCGCACTACCGGACATGGAGTGGAACTGACCTGAGTGCTGAAGGTCAGTTAGGAGATGAGGAAACAGCCGGTGAAGAGTCAAATCATACGATTATCAGAGCAGCACCTGGCCGTGATGAGTATATTCGGGGAGCTCTTACTAGTTCTGGTCATCTAGATATTCAAATTTGGAATGGCACCGCCTGGATTAATGGGTCAAATGCCCCAACTGATGGGGAGTTCACTAAGCTCATTGGTACCACTAACGATGCTCAAAGAGGCTTTGATATTGCATACGAAAGTTTAAGTGGCGACGCGATTGTGGTTTATGAAAGTACTAGTACTGCTAATCGGAGTATTATGTATCGAACTTGGGATGGTACAGCTTGGTCAGCTGAACAAACATTAGACTACACTGCTGTTGCTGAAGGAGGCGCCACTGATACTGTACCCTGGATCGAGTTAGAGGCTGATGATGCCACCGATAACATTTTACTGGGATGGCAAAATCGAACAGGTCTGGGCTTTTATGGAGCAAACTGGACTGGAACTGCTTGGCAGCACATTGAGTTAATTAATGGCGCAGGTGTTTCAGCTGTTCGCCAAGGTTTTGATATTGCTTGGGAAGGTACTTCAGGTGATGGCATGCTGGCTTACTTTACGGGAACTACAACAGGATTTTCTAACTATAATACGTCGAGCGGTTGGACTGCTGGTACTGGAATGGTAAATCCTGCTGGTGCTGGTGTCTGGATGCGTCTAGATGGTTCACCAACATCTGACTACATAGCCGTTATCATGCAGGTAGTTTTGAGCACCACTACTTCCGATCTCTTTGTCGATATGTGGAACGGCTCTGACTGGACAACCATTTCTACCCCGACTGCAGACAGTGATACTAATACCTATGGTTTTAGTAGCTCAGTGGATGTGGCTTGGGAAAATGGGGGATCGGATCAGGCAGTATTTATATGGAGAGACGGAACCACTTCGGAAACCTCGCTGCGTTGGATGACTTTTGATATTTCTGCAGGTCAGTTTCAGGCGCCATGTACCAGTAGCTCGCAAGTTACATCACTCATCAGTGCTCAGGGAGCCGGGGGGCCGTGCTCTAACTTAGGCACTTGGTCGGGTACAGTTGGAGGCGTTGTACTGAAGACAATGCGTGGTGGTGAGAACATGGTTTTACTTGCTCAGAATGAAACTATTTTAGACATTAAGCCAGAAATGCAATTTTGGACTGGCTCTACCAATACTTGGTTGACGCAAACAACCGATATGGGTGCGTTTGAGTCCGATGGTTCTACTGGCGCACTTCCTACATCGGCTTTGCCTACTAGACCCTATGACTTCGCCTTTATGAGAGCTGAGTACATAACTGTCTCAGGAGCAGTCTATAACGCAGCTAGTACTACTCAGTTAACAGAATGTGATGGAGCTACAGGCATGATCTCGGTTAGAACCAATGGAGTCACAGCTACTGCTGCTAGTTGTGCCGATGCTACCGGGGTCTGGACAAAATCTGTCATAAAGCCGCTAAATGCAGGTTCAGTCATCGTAGTTTGGATAACTGGACTAACTCCTAATGGAGCTATTGTTATTCGATATGATGGTACTGGTGACTCTACAAATAATAACTTTCCCGCTAGCTCGCTGTCTGTTACTTCAGATGATACTAATCCTGTTACGAATGCACTCCTAGATACATATGACGATGCTAACAATAGTAGTAATGGCGATATTCCATTTTCTGTAACCTCAAATGCTCTAACAGTAAACAGTGGCAGTAAGTTAATGATCACACTTAAGTCAGGTGTGGCCAATGGCTCCACGGTCTACGATCCTGGAGGTGCTGTGACCACTAATACAACTGGTGGTGACCTTCATCTTGATGATAATGCTTTTGCCTATCTAGATACCACTTCAACCATCGGCAGGGACATACTGGTTGATGCTGGTGCTACTTTATATATTGATGCAAGTACCACAGTAGCTGGTGGCGATATTGCTACTACTGGCAGTGGCGGGATCACCACTTCTACAGGTACGCCCACTGTTACCTTATCAGGATCTGGAACGTTAGGAGGTGGATCGTCAACTTTAAATTTTTATAACTTGTCTATGGCTAGTACTGGTACCACGACTCTCAACTCGCCGTTGACTGTCTCTAATACCTTTACCAATGGTAATGGTACTAATGCCCATACCTTTGACAATGAAACTAATGATAAAGCGATGGATCTCAATGGATCATTTGTTAATGCAGCAAATGGGACTTTTTCAGCGAGTTCTACTGGTACCTTTACGGTAGCTGGAAGCTGGACCAACAGTGGAACAGTAAATGAGGGTACCGGCACCATCACTTTAGATAGTGCTACAGCAGCCAACCTTAACTCCGGTTGTGCTACACCCAGCAGTTGCACCAATGAAAATTTTTATAATCTAACTCTCAGTAAGAGTGTCGTTGGCGATACAGTTACACTTACTTCCACTGGGTTAAGAGTGCTCAATAATCTCACCGTCACCACTGGGACTTTACAGCAAGGAGCACTGAATGTTCAAGTGGGGGGTAGTACTGTCGGATCCTCAGGTGGAGTTACAGTCGGTGCTAGTGGTGTATGGTCTGGTATTTCTACCGGAGATTTAGCGCTGGGAGGCACCTTTAGTAATGCCGGAACAGTTACCCTCAGAGCCAGCGATGCCTGTGGCAATACAGATACAATTTTAATTACATCTACTAGTAGTGGTACACAACGGGCTTGGAGCGGTGCTGGTACCTTTAACTTTGCTGACGTTTCGGTTCAAGATCAAGCTGGTGCAGCCGCAATCACTGTAACAAGTGGAACAAATGTCAGCAATGTTGGTGCTAACTGGACATTTAGCTCTATATGTCCAACCACTTCAAGTAGTACAACTGCTACAGCCTATGGCTTTCAGCGTAAGACTTTTTATGATGTTACAAACACCAAACATTGGAGATTTCTGTATGATGGTTCAGAGATAGATATTCAGTACACCTCAGACAATGGATCCAACTGGACCGCAATTACTTCACTGGCTTACAATACAAATGATTTTTCAGTTTGGAACGCCAAAATCGGTGCCACTGAGTATGTTTGGTTAGCCGTGGCGAGTAATAACGACATCATTGTTCGACAAGGTACTTTAAGTACCACTTCAATTACCTGGGATGCCGATGCTTCCGTGGCGCTAAATGGAACAGGTTCATCAGACACATATGCATTTGCCTCTGTGTCTCTCGATACTTCCAATTATGTGTGGATTGCAGCCCGACATTTTGATGGTTCTACATATAGCTTTAATACTGCAGCTACTCACCAAGGAACTGGGGCTCAGACTGGAGACAGCGATCCTTCAACTTGGACTTGGAACAGTGCGCCTTTTGAATTACTAACCGGTCAGGCCAGTAGTAATGTCTATGGCAGTCTGGTGCCCTTAGCTTCACAAAGTATGTACGCTACATTTGTTCGTGCTACGGAGCTTAGAGGATGCCGTTGGGATGTAGCTGACGTCCAATGGGAAAGCAGTGGTAGTATGCTTTGTGGGTCTGGAGGTGGTAGTTTAACATTGGGCACACCTGTGAAGATAGATGATGCCGGCAATCCAGGATCTATGTCTGGTACTGGCAAACAAATAGTTAAAACTGCAAATGGAGTGCTTTATTCCTTTATCAATGATGGTGGCAGTTGTGAATTATGGAGTTCGATTGATGGTATAACATGGACCGAGCAAGATTCTGCGAATAATCCTACCTGTAATAGCGGAGCCGATATTTCAATCGCCGTAGATGGAAATGACGCTTTACATCTTATATATACTATCACAGCAGTAAATTATGAAATGCGATGGGTCACATTCGTTACCAGTACTAACACCTTTTCGACTTCAGAAGTTGTAGAGAGCAATTTTGATTCTTGTAATGCCAACCATGTTGCTATTGATTCAAATAACATACCCCATCTAATCTATTTCTGTGGTTTTGCTACAAACATGAGCTATTCAAACAGAGTGACGGGTAGCTGGAAAACTCCACTATCAGTCGGATTAGTTGCTATTAACTACAGCATGACTATTAATGAGGATAATATACCTGAAATAGTAGCAGTGAGTAGTGGGGGTTCTCAGACACTATCTGCGTTTGTAGGTAATGTAAACAATGCAACTTCCTTTACAGAATACCAGGTAGATAGTGATGTATTTAATAATACAGGCAAAATGCACACCTCAATTGCTATCGACTCTGCTGGGAATACTTGGGTTGCTTATGTAGATGAAACAACAAGCTACATCACAATTGCCAAACACAATGATGCAGATGCTTGGTCTACTTGGCAAGCACCTGTCACTAACTCAAATGCCGGAGTGAGTCCGAAATTAGCAATTGATGGCACTGATATTTATGTCTTTTATGAAGATGAAAATAATGACCTGAAAATCGATATGTACAATGGATCCTGGCTAGGTGAAACAAATGTAGTCACCGGTACTTTTCAGGATGTTAAACCGTTTTGGCAATCTTATAATTTTAATTTTGGTTCAAAGCAGTTTGAATTTATATATAACGATGGTACTGACGTTTATTATAATAATCTTACTTTTTCTTCCGCAAATTGGTTTAACTCAAACTGGTCATATCGCAAAGAGCTAACAATTGATGTTAGTAAAGTAAGTGGCGGTTCAAATTTAACTAACTTTCCTGTTTACATCAGTCGAACAGATGCTGACTTAGCTGCAGAGGCTTTAGATAGTGGTAATGACATAGTCTTTACATCAGCAGACGGTACTACGCAGTTATCTCACGAAATAGAGGAGTTTGATGGTGCGACAGGCGAGCTAGTGGCATGGCTAAGAGTACCGACTGTTAGTGGAACTGTTGATACCGATATCTATATGTATTATGGCAATTCCACTTCTTTCAATCAAAGAACTACTGCTGGTGTTTGGAATAGTACTACAGCTGGTGTATGGCACATGAACAACGATCCATCTGGCACAGCACCACAGTTACAGGACTCATCAAATGGTGATAATAATGGAACTTCTGCTGGTTCAATGATCTCGGGTGATTTGACAGCAGGGCCAGTTAATAACTCTATAAATTTTGATGGTACTAATGACTATATCAACATCCCGATGAGTAACCGGTTTAAGAATACTTCTGCCTTTACTGTCTCAGCCTGGATTTATATGGACAATACGGCATCCAATTATCAGCATGTGGTAAGTACGTATGACTATGATGATGCGCTTAATGAGCACGGCTTTATTTTTGGTCGGCATTTTGGTGGCTTAGGATTGCGTATTTTTAGAGGCGGGCAAAATAACTACATTAGCTTATCGTCCCTCCCTTCCGGCTCGGCATGGCACCATGTGGCAGCTACTTTTGTCTCTGGCGGTAGTGTCAAAATTTTTATTGATGGAGTAGAAGGAGCAGTTAACATTTCTGATTCCAGTGGCTCACCAGTGTATACGGTCACCTATGATTACTTAGCTGTCGGTTCTGATGAACCAGGATTCAAGATTGCTGCTAGAGGTGATAATAACGAGGCTTTCTTTGACGGTAAAATTGATGAAGTCCGTATTTTTAACACTAACCTCAGTTCTGGGTGGATTGGTACTGAGTATAATAATCAAAATTCACCGAGTACTTTTTTTAGTACAGTCGGAGTAGAAGAAGAGAATGGAGCTAGTGACGAAATTGACACGATCAACTCTGATTTAACAAAAACTTTATCTGTAGTCAGTGACACCACAAACTATGATGTTCACTTACTATATATTGATGATGAAGCAACAGACCAAGTTTCATACAAAAGGTGGAATAATTCTGCTACACCAAGCTGGGATATTGGAGCAGTTAACCTTGATGCTAGTGCTACCGATGCTCACGTCGCATTATCCCGTGAGAGTAACAGCGGAGATTTATACGCATTTTGGATTGATACTTCCAATGGCACAATCTACTATCGAAACTGTGACGTATCAGCAGCAACCTCAGAGTGTAGCGCCAGTGGTGACTGGGCAAGTGAAACAGCTTGGAAGACTGGTGAGAATAGTTATATTACGACAAGCTACGCTGAACCTAATCAAATTTTGGGTTTGTGGTCTGATAGTGAGGGAGCAAGCCAGACTATCATGTGGGACAGAATAGTCTCAGCTGTTGCAAGTACTTTTACTCAAAATGATTTTGAGTGGTTTGTGACAGCTAACTCTGTAACACTAAGTAATGCTTGGCCTCCCGGAAACGGCGAGAACTTAGCAGAAAACGCTATTTTCACTCAAATACCAGCCAGTAATGAGTCATTAAAAACCGGCGATAAAATTCGTATTCAGTTGAGTGTAAGCGTGGGTGATTCTGCAGTTTCAGCGGCTACTCAGGCTTTTAAGTTACAGTATGCGAGTGGTGAAGACTGTACCACTGCCGTTGGTTGGGTTGATGTAGGCGCTAAATCATCTGGCAGTATCTGGCGACTTTTTGATGAAGCCGGTTTAAGTGACTCAACTGCCCAAGTGAATCAAATTTCCACCTCAGATACTGGTGTTGAAGGTTATTACTCAGAAGTTAACCCCAGTTCAACTAACCCCAACTTGATTGCTATTGGAGCTAACACAGAGTGGGACTGGCCGGTGGAGCATAATGGGGCCAGTGATAATACTACCTACTGTTTTCGAATGCTTAAATCTGATGGCAATGTATTTGATGTTTATAACGCTGACGGTTACCCAAAACTGACTACTAATCCAGGAACAGAACAGCTGCTGCGACACGGAAATTTCTTTCAAAATGGGACTGAGAGAGGCTTTTTGTGGTCAGATTAAAAAACTCAATCAAAAAACTTTTAGCTAATTGTGTCCGATTGACCGAGCACTTTCGCCAGTCAAGATCTGCTAGGATAGTTGCCGTGATTGGACTTAACGTGGGTTTATTTATTGGTTTGCATCCGTTAATAGTTAGTGCTATGGCGGGGTTTGAACCGCTATCTTTGTACGTTGTTGATGGAGAAGTAGAAGTAGGTGTAAAACCTTTACGTGATGGGTACAGTCAGATTTATTACCGATTCGAGGGTCAAGAGGTTGTATTAACAGATGAACGTTATACCAGTGCGCATCCAGTGAGCAGTGGAGATTATATTTCGTGGATGTCACTAATCGATAACTCATGGCAAATATTTGTCTACAATGTTTCTTCACAACAAACAATTCAGCTAACTCATCTGGGCAGTAATGTTAATCCCAGCGTGAGTGATAAATATGTAGCGTGGGAAGGACAAGAGGCAGGTGTATGGCAAGTATTCGCTTTTGATGGCATCAGAACCAAGCAACTAACTGAAGGTTCCTTACCTAGTCAAAATGCAACAGTGCTGGGGTCAAGAGTGGCATATGAACAAAAAGCTGGTGTTGAGTTGCCGTGGAAAATTTTTGTCCATAATCTTATCGATAATAAGACGATTCTTTTAACCCCAGAAAGTTATGGTAAATCTCCCAGCTTTAAGGAAAATTCTGTGCGTTGGCAAACAAATATTTCCCAGCAGGAGTTAGCTTTTATGCAGTACGATCTAGCCACTGGTCAGACATTCGCTAGTAAATCACCAGTTGAACTCGACACAGTTCTGAATAAACCTTTAGATATTACTGAACTTACTCAACAAGGTTACTCTGTTGAGGACGCAAAGAATAAGCCGTTACTTGAGGTACTGCAAGAGCTCGGGGTTCTCGACGAAAGAGGCAGGGTTACCGATCCCACAGTGAATACCTCACTGGAATAAATATATTTCTTTCCTTTATATCTTTTTGTTGAGTATTGATTTCAGTGACCAATTCTTGATACTGATCAATTAAGTTTCCTTGAGCTAAGACTACTTCAACTCCTGGTCGTTGTTGAATCGGTGTAATTAGAAAGACGTAACTGACTGTTTTGAGATCGGCGAAGTCTTGGACAAAACTCAAAGTAGTGTTTTCTGCTTGTGTATATTGATTAGTATTGATGGCTGTCTCAATTACTGTCAATTGTAGTAAACTGCGTTCAAGCTGTTTAATAAGATCGGTGTTTTCTGTTTCATAAGGTGAAAGTTTTTCTACGATATTTTTCAAACCACTTTGTGCTGCTTTCACTCGAGTTAATAATGCTTCACTTTTATCTGGCAATTCCTGAGTTTGAAGATCATCTTCAGGATTGTAGAGAAGTAAATCATCTACAATGACAAACCTTCTTTTTAACTCACTACTAATTGTTTCCTGTTGGATGTTTAACTTCTGGTGCTGGCTAGCCAGGGTTAGATGGTTACCATTAGGAGTTATTTTCTCTACAGCTTTTTGCCAGTCGGAATTTTTTTCTGACAGATTCTGAGTAGTAAAAGCAGAACGTGTATCTAGTCTTTCAATCATTGATGAAAGTAAATTGCCGCTTGGTGGCAATAGAGGATTAATATTGGTCATATCTGTCAAAATTAAGCGTGACTCTATTAAGGGGCTGGAAAACGTCGTTGTTAATGATAATGCTTGTTCGAGCTGTAGTACCTGATCATGGAGTGGTTTTACTTTAATGAAGTACAAGAATAACGCCAAAATACTATTAATCACCAATACTAAAATAAGTAGTGATTGCCACGAGTTAGTTGGGAATATAATATTTTTTTTGAGCATAGGTATTGAGTATCCACAAAAAAATAGTTGCAGTGGATATCGCTAGTAAAGGTAAGCTTCGAGTTACATCAAAGTTAGGTGTTAGCACTAAATGCAGTATGGTTGTAACTACTAATAAAGCTTCAAAGCTAACATTAAAGAGACGGGTAACTAGTGAGCTGGCAGTGTTTTTAATACTGCTTACAGATGATGCTACTTTTTCTAAGTTGGTTATTACCGGTTGCCGACGGTGTTTCTCAAAAGATACTTCTCCCTGTTTAGGGTGAAAGCCTTCTTCATTCACCATGTACTGCGCAGTCTTTACATTTAATAGATAGTGGTAGTAGCCGTTCTTATCAGTCTGTGCTGTGCCAATTACAGTTTTATTTACCGGATCAAAAAAAGTAATTGTCGCCCTGTGAACTCCTTTATTAGCAGCCTGATTATGTATCTGTCCACTAATTGTCCATTTCTGGGAACGCTGTTGGCGTAACAATGAGATGATCTGGAAAGTAATGTAGCTGGGAATATCAAGTAAAGAATAAAATGATTTAGTAGTTAGAGTTCGCAGTAACTGCAGGCCAAATAAAAGCAAAGTAATGCTAGAAATAAATAAATAAAATGTACTTGAGGCATGTAAATGTTGAGCTGTCTTGTCAACAGAGTTAGTAATTCTTATTGACGCCAGGGTGACAAAATGTGCTATATCGGAAAGTGAAAACTGACTGGGTTCTAAGTAAATAGTAGGATAATTTTCTGCTTCTGAGTTACCAATTACAAAGTGTATTGTTGTATCTTTATAACCTATCCGTGAAGTATCAATCTGATACTTACCTTTTGGTAGAGCAACATTTACTTGACCTTCACTGTTACTATATGAGGGGTTTGAATCAATAAAAGTTTTAGGAGTAAGCAGTTCATATAACTGCAAAGTATTTGAGTACTGGTAAATCAGAACCTGAACATTTTCTAGAGGTTTCTTTGTATTAGCATCTAAGATAGTTAGAGGATCAGAACTATAAAGTCGGTGTAGTAGTTGGCGAGTTAGATTACCACTTAGATCAGTAATAATGAGATAAATACGATACCATCCACTGCGTTCAGGAGTAGGAATTTCCCCAGTATATGAACCATCCTGCAAAGCAGTTAGCCTAGTTGCGTATATTCTCTGACTATCCTCATACTCATTAGTCATTTCCAAGATGACTGATTTAATTCCTTCGTAATTGTCAAAGTAAAAAGTTGTTTTCAAGAGCTGTCCAATTGGTATTATTAACTCTTTATTCTGGCTGATGTTACTGGGATTAAATAAGGGAATACTACTTGAATCAGTGTTTACGATAGACTGGTTGGGAGTAATTTCCCCGCTACTTGAAGACTGAGCAGTTTTAAAGGTGTAGATATCGGAATATATTTTTTGGCCATTTACGTTAACAGCAATGACTCGAAAAAAATAAAAGGTATTATTTGTTAGACCATCTAATAAAATTTTATTTCTCAGTGCTTGTGTAGAACCATTTATTAGCTGGTTTAAGTTCCGAGAGCTTTCTCCATACTGGATACTTATGACTGAAGAGTCATTCGTGCCAACAGATATGAGTGCTGAATTAGGTGAGATTGTTGATAGTGTGACGTTGGTTATACTGAAGCCAGGTATTTCTAGAGCAACTGGGGGTGATGGGCTAGGAATCGGGAGTACAGAAGCTGTAGGAGGTGATTTAAATTGATATTGATGAGAGACTACACTTTCAGCAGTTGTTGCAGGCTGAGATATCATTCCCGTAACGTTAAAACTAACAGTTTTTGTATCGGTATAACTATTAGTAGTCTTTAACTTGAATCTGACTTTCTGATTTTGAGTATCGGCCGGTAGAGCAGTAATACTCCAGGTTATTACGCTATTGATTGTGTCTATTACTGGCGGCGTATTGTTATATGCAGTGGTGGCACTGCCATTAATATAGGTTACGACTGTGACTGTGGGAGCACTTGCTCCGCTTATGGTGCCCTCTGTCCAGGCAGCTCTTAACTGTAAAGGAGTAGTGTGATTGAGATCACTGCCGTAGGTAAGTTCATACTCTAGTTCGTTGTCTTGGCTAGGATGAGAGTTACCAGCTACCAGAGCCAACGATGCCTGGAAGCTACTACTTTTGGGTAAAACAGTACCGGTGACCTGAATTTGATCATTACCATTAATAGTAGTAGAAAGTACTTGGGAGTTAGTTACAGAGCCGCTAACCCCAGTTGAGAGTTGCCATGAATATAAGCCAGCAGTTTCAGGATTACTGTTGAGTCCAGCAGTAATATAAAAACCGTATTTTCTTCCAGTTATAAGGTCACTACTAGGGAATGTAAGAGTTCTGCCGGAAAGATTTGCGGCAGTACTTATGCCGGGCCAGGCGTACACTCCCTCTGGAAGGTTGGTTGTTGAAACAGTATACGAAGTGGCAGCAGTGCTTATACTCCAACCAACGGGTATTTCTAGGGATACTTGATTCTCATTAACTGTTTCACTTGCAGCAGCTACAACTAGAACTGAGCCCGGATTGACTGATACTGCTTGTCTTTCTAGTCTTAGGTAAGCAGATGAAAAGGTAGCTGCTTGAATTGGCTTGCTATATCTGGGAGCACAAGCAAAAATAATAATTGTAATGAGAGTAAAGAGAAAGTATTTCATGGACGGCTTAAGCAATATTTCAAAAAACCTAAACACTTGCGTACTTAAAGCTTTTTATCTAGTATAGTAAGTAGACAATGAAACTACTAGCTGCCAGCGTCACCACCAAACCCTCCTTTAAATCATCAATTTCCCAGCTGAAGATACCTAAAATGTCTTATCGCCGTTTGGCCGTAGGAGTACCAGTAGTACTCCTACTGGTAGGTTTATCACTTACCTCTGGTTATTTTTATTGGCGATACAAGCAAGCGACTATTGGTAACTCTGCTCAAGCGGTAGAACAGACAATTAAGCGAGTCTCCAAGTTGATGCAGCTACCTCCTGGTACACCTACGTTAGCCACTGTCTCCAGCAAAGAAGCGCTAGAGTCTCAATGGTTTTTTAGGAATGCCGAGAATGGAGACAAAGTCTTAATTTATCAAGATGAAAAAAGAGCAATTTTATATCGACCGTCAAATCACAAAATTATTGAGGTATCTACTATTAACATCGATAATGCCAACGGTGAAGTGGCAGGAGCTACTGATGTTGCACCAGTAGCAACACCTAAACCAAATCTTAACTCCACGTTAGCACTTTATAACGGAACTATCACCCCTGGGTTAACCAGAAAAGCTGAGACGTTCTTAAAAGAAAACTTCCAAGACTTAACAATTACTACTCGAGGAAATACAGTTTCTGGCCGTTTTGAGAAGTCCCAGGTTATTAACGTGACAGGCCAGAATCCCAGTGAGGCTGAGGCTTTAGCTCAATTACTATCGACAACTGTCTCTACCTTACCCGAGGGTGAAGCTACTCCCTCGGCAGATATACTAATAATCTTGGGCACTGATGCTCAAGAACTGACTCCCTAATTTTTGCCGCCCCACTCGGCCACAATGAGTAACAGCTGTCTACGCCTAGTATCTTACTTCTTAAAGTGCTTTAATTGTCACACAAGTTCCCGGAAATCTATTTTAACTCATGCGCCACTTTAGCACTCGATCTGATAAAAACATACTCCCTATAATGAAGAAATATCTAAAAATACTTATAACTGCTGTAGGTTGTTTATTATTAATGCTGGTGGCAGGAAAACTCTCCCCAAGCTTTGCAGCTACTCGAACTTGGGATGGCGGTGGTAGTACTGAGAGTTGGGATGACTGCAGTAACTGGAGTAGCGATATTTGTCCAACATCGGTTGATACAGCTACCTTTAATAGCACTTCTACTAAAAACTCAACTGTCGCAGCTGGTTCTAACTTCACCGGAACAATCACCAATCTTTTTATAAATTCAGGCTATACCGGGGTAATTACCCAAACTTCTCCATTTGTGGTGACCGCATTCAGTCATGGAGCAGCTGCTACCTACACAGCATCTAATCAGAATTTAACGATCAACGGCTCATTTTCGCTTAGTAATGCAAATGCTGTATTTACGGCCTCTTCGCTCACAACCAGGGTTGCAACAAGTTTTTCTATCACTGATGGAACTTTTAATCATAATTCAGGAGCCGTGGAGTTCAATGCAAACGACGCCACGCTTAGTTGTGGCAATGTAACTTTTAACCGGGTAAATTTTACTCATGGTAGCTCTTCAACAAAAACAGTTAATAGTAACTGCAACCTTCCACTAGATGCCTCACCAACTATTGCAGGAAGAATTACTTTGAGTGGCACCTTGAGTGGAACAGGCACACTGAATATATCGGTACTCAATTATAGTAGTGGGGCAAATCTGTCAGGATTTTCAGGTTTGATATCTGGCAGCACATTAACTATCAGCGCTACAACGGGCAACACCAGTCTCAACTTGAGTAATTACACGACAGTCGATTTAAATGGATTAGTTCTTTCCACCCCTACTGGTGCTTTCACGAATACCTTTACGGCACCCACTGGAGTGATGACTAATTCAGGTGCTCTGACAATAAATACTGGTACAACTTTTAATGCTAATGGCGGCACTCTCACCTTCGATGGATTTAGCGGGATCTTAAGCTGTAATAACACAGTCTTCAGTACTGTCACCTTTGCTATCACACCTGGAGGGAGTTCGAATGTAAGTAGTAACTGCACGATGCCTTTAGGGTCATCTCCGACAGTCGTAGGGACAATAACTCTCCATGGAACTTTAACAGGTACTGGAACACTAAGTATAGGCGGCTTAAGTTTCTATCAAACAGGAGTTTTATCTGGTTTTAATGGCTTAGTGGTGACCTCTGGTAACACATTTGTATATGCAACGGCAGGAAATACTCACCTCGATTTAAGTAGCTTTACCACAGTTGATTTGAACGGTAGTTTAAATCTACCTACCCCCACAGGATCTTTTACTAATACCTTTACTGCTCCCAGCGGAACCATGATTTTAAGAGGCGGCTTTACTAAAAGTGCAGGAGCAACTTTTAACGCCAATAATGGATCAATCACGTTTTTAGGAACGAGCAAAAGCTTGAGTTGTAACAATGCTACATTTAACAATGTAACTGTTAGCTTAACATCAGATGCTAACTCTGTTGCTCAAACCGGGATCTGTAATGTAAATAACTTGACTTTGTCCGTAGGTGCCTGGTCTAATCCTGCCGCCGCCGCTGTCTTAAATATTTCAGGCAACTTTAATAAAACCGCTCCTACTAGTTTTGGGGGAGCAAATTTAACACTCAACCTTGTTGGTTCTGGGACTCAAGACATCACTAACTCCGTGGGCAGCTTCTCTTCCATCTTTAACGTGAGTAACTCTGGGACTGCTAGGTTGCTGTCATCGTTTACCGTCTCGAGTAGATTATGTACAGTGGTTAGTGGAGTCTTTTCTCTAAATGGTAATAATTTTACTTGTGCTACGGGCTTTACTGTGAATAATGGAACAACCTTGCAGCTGAGAGGAAGTGAAACAGTTACCACTCCTACCCTTAATTCAGGCTCAACGATAAAGTACGTGGGTGATGGAGATTCGGCAAGTGATATTTTTTCTTTAGCAAACTGGACTTACTCCAATTTAGTGATTGTCGCCACAGATGGGAACAGTGACACATTTAACCTGAATCATAACTTCAGCCCCGCTACCCTGATTTTGACTGCAGGGACAGTCGGGACAACCGGTGCAACGACCTTAAGTTCACCAGGATCAATTACTATCAGTGGCGCCACCTGGAACCCTGGATCACTGGCGATTGCCGCCAGTGGCGGAATTAACTGCTCCTCAGGTACATTCTCTGCCGGCTCGGCGACAATCGACATTAACGGAACGTTTAATCTGTCAGGTTGTAACATGACCGCCCCAGCCTCATGGATGACCATTTCTGGTGACTTCACGCATTTATCAGGAACGTTTACACCGAATGGTGGCACTGTAACTTTGGACGGCAGTAACCAGCAGCTGACTGGTTAAACCAC
>JALYRS010000001.1:24901-41787 GCA_030855135.1 bacterium
CTGACGTTTGCTGCAGGTACCACACAAACTATAATAAATAACACTACCCTGACTGGTAACTCAGGAAACGTCTTGAGTCTTGTTTCATCTTCACCTGGCACTCAATGGAGCTTTGACCCGCAGGGTAATCGTACAATTGCTTATATATCAGTTAGTGATTCTCATAACACTAACTCTACGAGTATTGAGACTGTTGGTAATAACATCACTGATGATGGAAACAACTCTGGCTGGTCGTTTGACTTAGACTCACCTGTAGTGACTTTGACAGCTCTTTCTCCCGACCCAACTAGCGATAATACCCCAACTTTAGCTGGTACAGTCACTGACGGTGTTGGTACTGTCTCAGCAGTGCAGTTTCAAATTGACTCAACAGTGGGCACGTGGAGTGACTGTAATGCAAATGATGGAGCTTTCAATGCGGCCACAGAGTCATATGCCTGCGGCGTGACTGCTCCATTAGCCGACGGTAGTCACACCATGTACATACGAGCAACAGATAGCTTTACCAATAGTACCAGCACTGGATATGTCTCAGATACATTTGTAATTGATACCACTGCACCCATCGCTGTCTCCCTAAGTGACCCTGGAAATAACTCTTATACTAGTAATGATCGCCCCACCTTCAAATGGAAAGCTGCCACTGACGCTACTTCGGGAATAGCCAAGTATATTTTGGAGGTTGATAACCCTACAGTTGGTTCAAGCAACACATCGGGAGATTTTACCATTGATAGTATTCCGGCTGATGGAACGCAAGAGTATGTTACTTTTAAATATGTTGTTCGCTATGAAAATTTCTCTGACACTGATAGTGATAACAACTACATCTCTCTCTACACCCGTTCTTCCAGCGACTGGAGTAAAGATTCAAGCTCGGGAGAAAATGATGGTAAACTGCGTGAAGGTAAAGTTAGGTGGACAGTCAAAGCGGTCGATAACACAGGCATTGAAACTACTAGCTCGAGCAGCATTTTTGTAGATAAAACCCCTCCAAGCACTACTTTAACTCAAGTGAATGATAAGTCGGTGACGAGTGATACTTTTTCCAGTAACGACAAAACGATAACGCTGGTAGGCAAGCTGAGTGACCCACTGACTGGTGGTGATACGACAATCAATCAGGATGAAACAGGTCCAAGAATTGCTGCTGGTCCGAAGCAGCTACAGATTACATTTGAAAAAAAAGTGGGATTACTTTATGAATTAGTAAGTAACTATGTCATAAACGTTGATCGGTCATTTTGGAGTTGTGATCAAAATGAAGTCATTGATAACTCAAAACAACTATGTGACAAGTACTTTCCGTTCGAGTTTTCGGCTGATCAAGCGTTGGAGGTAGGTAGTTACAAAATAGTAGTTTCAGGATCAGACAAGGTGGACAACACTGCTGAATCTACCTTTTATCTAAATATCGTTTCTTTAAATCAGATAGCTACTCCTGATGAAATTGAAGCAATTAATGAGGTGGTTAAAGAATTATCCCCCGAACTCCAGGCTGAAGTTATCCAAACGGTAGAGATGACCAAATCTGAGCCTGCCCATGAAGCTACTGTGTTAGAAAAAACTGAGTCTACATTTTTAAGTGTTATTTCAGAGATAGTATCCACCTTGCAGGGTATCTACTCGGCAGTGGGCACAGGTATTTTTGAGACTGCAAAGGCTATGACTCAGGGGTTGGTAACAATTGCCAGTAAACTGCCTGATTTTACTGAGGGGATACTCGCGTTCATGAGCAAAAGGGCGTCGGCAACAAGCAAAAACATCGCAACGTTGACTCTCTCAATTGAGAAAACTACCCAAAGCATTTCTCACAGTATCGGCAATGGGTTTGTCAAACTTGGGTATTTATTTATAGCGGAACCAACCGAAATTTATAATGTTAATGTTGTTGTCATCTCGCCAACCTCGGTCAAAATTTCATGGAAAACAAACACTGTTGCGACTGGCAAAGTGAACTATGGCTTGAATGAAACATATGCCTTAGATATTCAGTCGCAGGAGCAAGTCACCGACCATGAGTTTACGCTGAGAAACTTGACTCCAGATACTGAGTATCACTTTGAAGTCATGAGTCAGGGTAAAAATTATGTATATGATGCTAATAGACGGTTTACAACTCCTTCAGAAGTACAGTAATTATTTAGATACTCAAAACGAACCCATTAACCCATATTGTTCATTACGCGTTCCATTAACCGCTCTTACAGAAAAAATATCCTGACCCAGTAAAGTATGTCATTCCAGTGGTGCTTCACCCACTGAGATACATACTACATACGTGGGGTAAGGATAATACTATGAAACAAAGAAATCTTAAGTCCAATATACAGTCGGGCTTTGCGCTGGCTGCGGTGACTGCAGTATCGTTCACGCTGATCGGCGGAACTTCGGCTACTGCAATGCACTCGAGTGGTGACAGTGGTAACATGCCAGCTCATGAGGCTTTTGAGCACGACATGCGTGTCAGAGAAAGCAAAGCTGCAAGCGACCTACGTAAGGGACTGGACAGCTTACTCCAAGACCATGTTACTACCAACCTTACCGTTAACCGGGCCATCGTATCTGGTGCATCGGAGGAGAAAATTGATGCGGCTGAACAAGCACAACTGGCAAATACAGCGGGCTTAGCAGCTGCGATTGAAAGCATCTATGGCCCCGCCGCAGCTATGGAGTTCTCTACTATGTTCAATGAGCACATAGAGGAATCAAATAATTTCGCACGGGCGGTTGCTAATGGTGATGAAAGCGCAAAAGCACTAGCCATTGAAGAGCTTGAAGAATATCTAGTAGACCTAACAAACTTCCTTGTGACTGCTATTCCCGTTTTGCCTTACGACACAGTCTATGGCTTATTTCTAGAGCATGAGGCACTGATAAACCAGTCAACCGAAGCAGAAGAGATGAGTAACTTTGGAGAGTCTAAGAACTTCGAACATCAGGCGATTCGACAAGTTTCGGTAATTGCAGATGCGCTTGCATCAGGCATTATCGCAACTCAGCCAGCTCTATTCGATACCATGGACGCCTCTCACATGTTTGAAAGTCGTTTCGACAGCCATAGCTCAATGTTTGTTGAGCAAGTCAACGTCCTGGCTACAAAAGCTCGTGCTGACCTAGGCAACGATGGCAGTCAAGAAGTTGATGCTTTCATGATGAAGTTCGATACAGCAACGGCTAAGTTGGACACAGCTGTAGCTAACTCAGCTAGCAAAGCAGAATCGAAGAATCAATTTATCGATTCATACAGTAATGCTAGAGCAGAGTACTTTAACGAACTTGAGCACGCTAAAAATGACTTTGCGGCTGTCGTGTCGAATCTTGGCAACGATGCAAACCAAGCTAAAGATGCCTTTATCGGCGGCTACAACAGTGCCAAAGGTGTGTATGGCGATAACCTTGAAGGTCTCAGGAATGACCACGCTGCGCATATGGACTAATACCTTAGTCTGATACTCGACCAACGTTAAATGCTCCCCTCAGGGGGAGCATTTTTCTTGATAAGACTACATGTTATGGGCTGCAGCTGCATATGTAAAATCAAGTATTACTATCCCATAAAATATTAAGTGTGCTATGATACGACCATAAATTGTCGTAGAAGACCTATATAATATGTTTATTAGACTACAAAATATCAAGAATAAGCTCAAATGTCTGGCATTGGCCCTGATTTTCGTTGGAGCTAGTATGTTTGTGGCGGTAGACAATACGGTTCATGCAGCCGCGACGTACCCGGCTGGATTTAGTGAACAAGTGGTTGCTGGCGGTTTAAACCAGCCGATCGCGATGGAGTTTGCGCCTGACGGGCGTCTTTTTGTGACAGAAAAGGGTGGAAATGTTCGGATTATTCAGAATGGCAATTTATTACCGGTTCCGTTTGCTACCATAACTGTAGACTCGTCGGTGGAGCGCGGACTCATCGGTTTAACGTTGGATCCTAATTTTGCAAGTAACGGCTATGTATATATTCATTATATGACACCGGAGGCAAATGGTCGGCCGATAGTTGGTCGAGTCACTCGTCTGACAGCAAATCCAGCTAACCCAAATGTGGTGCAATCAGGTAGCGAAAAAATTCTGATTGATAACATCCCGTCAAATACAGGTATCCATGACGCAGGTGAAATTAAGTTTGGGCTAGACGGAAAACTATACGTCCCTACCGGAGATACCGGTTTTGCCTTTCCTTACTACTCGCAGGAAATGAACAACATAGCGGGAAAAGTACTGCGAATCAATAGTGATGGTACTATTCCCAACGACAACCCCTATATTGGCATAAATGGGATTCGTCCCGAGATATACGCATCAGGTTTACGCAATCCTTTCTCGATGGCTGTTGAGCCCGGTACAGGCCGCATAGTCATGAATGAAGTAGGCTATAACAACGTCGAAGAAATAAATGTCCTACAAAAAGGCGCCAACTACGGTTGGCCAAGTTGTGAAGGTCGGTGCGATAACCCAGCATATACAAACCCAATTTATCAATATGACCATAGTTTTGGCAGATCGATTACTGCTGGTACTTTTTACTACGGCACGACCTATCCAGAACAATACTATGGTACTTACTTCTTTGGAGACTATAGTACTGGTTTTATCAAGAATCTTGATATAAATAGAACTGGCTCAGTTAGCGAGTTTGGAAACCAGGTGAACTTTGCGGTTAACCTAAAAACAGGTCCTGATGGTCTGCTTTACTTCGCATCTATTTATGATGGCGCAGTGTACAAGATAAATTATCTTCCCCAATCTCCACCTCAACCCCCCGGCGCAGGTAATGGATTATATGCGACTTACTTTAATAATAGAACTTTCACCGGCGCTCCAGCGCTAGCCAGAGTGGACTCAACAGTCAACTTCGATTTCCAAGGCGGCTCGCCATCCCCAGCTGTAAATCCGGATCAGTTCACTGCCCGTTGGACAGGTCAGGTGCTAGCACAATACTCCGAACCTTATACTTTTAGTGTGACAGGTGATGATGGCTACAGATTATTTGTCGATAATAAGCTGATAATCGACAAATTTGTTGACCAACCAGCAACCACCACCAATGGCACACTCCAGTTAGAGGCGGGCAAGAAGTACGATATCAAACTCGAGTACTACGAAGCTTATGGCAACGCCTCGATCCAGATGTTCTGGAGCTCACCGTCTCAGCAACGACAAGTTATTCCGGCTTCACAGCTATTCTCAAGAGCTCCTGGTGAAGCACCTACTGTCACTATTGATACGCCTGAGGCCGACGGTTCAAGCTTTACTGGCGGACAGACCATCAACTTCTCAGGCTCAGCTATTGACCCAGAAGATGGTGTCTTGCCCAGCTCGGCCTATTCCTGGAAAGCGATTTTGTACCATGATGTTCATACTCACCCCTTTTATGGCCCGGTCACCAACATCAAAAGCGGTTCTTTTACGATTCCTATCAACAGTGAAGCATCGGCAAATAGTTACTACCAGTTATCGTTGACTGTCACGGACAGTGCTGGACAGACCACAACCAAGACTCAGAATATCCTCCCTGTTAGCGTACCGGTTACCTACACCAGTAATATAACTGGGGCAAAGTTGCTGCTAGATAGCACTACTATCACAGCGCCCCTATCAGAAACGAATGTCGTAGGCATTGGACGCAGTATCGAAGCCCCCGAGACACAGACTGTCAACGGTGTTAACTACCGCTTTACCGGATGGTCCGATGGGCAAGCTCGAGCACATAATATTCGGATTCCTGCAACCGCCACGACCTATACTGCACAGTACGAAGCTGTAACCACAAATACTGGTGGTAGCCCTACTACTGTCAAAATCTATGCTGCTGGTACTCCTGCCGCTGGTGTTTATCCGACTGCCCGGTTGGAAATTAACGGAGTTGCTGTCAAAACGTTTGAAAATATCCGCGGCAATCCTGACGCCCGTCAATTCGTTGAGTTTAGCTACGACTCGCCAACCGCCGTTCGTTCTGATCAAGTCAAGATTTCATTTACTAACGATGCATATATTTCGTCTGAAGATCGTAATCTTAGAGTAGATAAGATTATAATCGGCAGTACGACTTATGAAACCGAGGCGGCTGATACATACTCAACTGGAACCTGGGCGCCAGCAGATGGCTGTAACGCCGGCAACAAGAAATCCGAATGGCTACAGTGTGGCGGTGCCTTTACCTACGGCGGTGCCAGCACTACACCTACTCCCACCCCACCACCGACAGCGACTGGCTCAAATATTACCGTATACGCTGCTGGCACACCTGCTGGCGGAGCCTATCCAACACTGGAAATCTTTAGTAGCAACCAATCGATACAAAAGATTACTGATATCCGTGGTAACCCTGACGCCCGCCAATTTACTGCCTACACATTCAATACGACCACAAAAATAACACTGCAAAGTCTAAGAATAGCTTTCACAAACGATCTCTATCAAAATGGTGAGGATCGTAATGTTCGCGTCGATGCTGTTGTCATCGATGGTGTGCGCTACGAAGTAGAGGGTACCAATACATACTCTACCGGAACCTGGGCGCCAGAAAATGGCTGTAGTGCAGGCAATAAGAAATCCGAATGGCTACAATGTGGCGGTGCCTTTACCTTTAATTGATAATTTATCTTCTAACTCGAGGCAACTCCTCTTTGAATCCCATAACAGTATGTTATACTGCTGACCAATAACTTTTATTATCCTGTGGCGCACTTGTGCGACTACGCGGTAACTAAGTGAACCTTAACAATTGAAATACTCAATTTTCTACCTCATTCTTCTCCTCGTAAACTAAGCAAAGGAAAATATCATGAATAAGCTTGCTATGACAAGCATTGTACTGTTCGTGTTGGTGGAGCTGTTGCTCATTTTTGCAGTTAATAAAGGTCCCTTCTTTGATGAAGCGATCTATAACGTTGCTGGGATGAGGGCACTAGTAGGTCAGGGTCAAAATGATGGTTATCTTCAGTGGTTCTCAGGATCACTGGTCTGGCCAGTTATTGGTGGCTCTGCCTATATAGTCGGTGGTTTAGCACTCAGTAGAGTATTCAGTTTGTTATTTGCTCTGGTCAGCTGTCTCAGCGTAGTCGGAGCAACCAAAAATCTTGTCGGACGGGCGGCTGCGGGTTGGACCGCAGTAGCTATAGTTTCTTTCGCCCCGTTTCTGGCACTGGCTAAGTTAGCAGTGTTGGATCTAGGAGCGATGATGGGATTTTGTGTTGCTTTGTACGCCGCTTCTCAGTTGATTGTGAGTAATAATCGACTGTGGATTCTGCTGCTGGCGACTGCTTTTAGCTTTGGCGTCTTGTCAAAGTATCCCATTACCCTACAGGGTCTACTGCTACTGGGCATTCTCTTTTACTATCGTCGTGAGTACTTTATCACTGATATGGTGCTCTTTATAATGTGCGCTGTCCCCATCTTGATGGGAACACTGCTGCCAGTCAGAGACCAAATGAGCAACTGGTGGAACTGGGCCAGTACCAATCGACCGACATTCGGTTCTAACCGAAGTATGATTCTTTACGCCCAAGTCACCTTTATGGGCTATCCCTTGCTGCTAGCGCTGCTCGGAGCATATGTGCTCAAAGGCCGACGAGTGTTAGCTGTGTTTCTGTTCTTGGCTGGTTTGCTGTGGCCGCTATATCACATAGTGAGCGGTAATCCGGTCAGTGATTGGAAGCACGACACACTAGGCTTTCTCTATCTGGCTCCCTTAATTGGTGGCCTCTGGTGGAAGTTATCACGTACTACCTACGGTAAGCTGGTGCTCGTGCCCCTGCTACTAGTCTGGGCTTTCATTTCATGGCAGCAGTTCGCTCAGTTTGAGCGAAGTTGGCCTGATGTCACTCCGGGCGCCGAGTATCTGTTGCACAATGTGCAGACAGACGATCACTTGCTTATAGGCAGCTCCTGGTCATACACCATGAGCTTAATTGGTGCTAACGTCATCGAGTCACCTTGGGCAGTTTTTGATGCCTATAGGATGAGCCACGGTGCCAACGAGCATGGTGTCTGTGAGTACGAATGGTTTGTTGATGAAACAGGTGGCTCCTATCCTTGGTCTGATGAAATCAGACAAGCGGCGGCACTCTGCGATTTCGAACCCATGTTTACCTTTCAATCAGAGATGACGGGTCTAGGTAGTGACTATTACTACCACACAGTACCTGTTATCACCACGATTTACTACAATCGCAAACTCAAGTTGACTCCATAGGAGTGGCAAAAATCATGTTGAAGAAATTCCTAGCAGTAGTCCTGATACTTGTATCACTGGACTACATCGCGTGGACCATCCAGTACCTCAATTGGGGTAGCTGGTGGCTGGCTGTGCCTTACTTACTAGCCAACTTGCTACTATTGGCAGCTACTTGGTTATCTATTGTGAACCAGTGGCAACATACAAAGCTGCCCCTCCTACCGTTGCCGGACTCTTTTCCCAGAGTTGCGGTGATTGTCCCCACGGTGAACGAGTCAGAAGTTCTAGTGGCAACAACTCTGAAAAGTATCTTGGCCCAAGATTTTCCCCACTCAAACATGGTGATTGTGGTGTCAGATGATGGCCGCCGAAAAGATATAGCTCGCTTGGTGCAACAGTTTCAAGCAGCGTATCCTTGTGCGGTGATCCGCTATCACGCACCTGAACCACATAACGACTTTAAGGCGGGAAATCTTAACAGCGCTACCCGGTACGTTACCCAACGCTTCCCTGACATCGAGTTCATTGAAACTCGTGACTGTGATGACCTGGTAGGTCATCCTCAGTTTCTGCAACACACTCTGGCTTACTTACTTAAGTATCCTGGTGTGGGTTGGGTTCAGACGATCAAAGAGTACCTGACTGAAAAGGGTGATCCCTTTGGCAATCAGGAACAAAGTTTCTACCGCGTATCAATGTATGCCAAGATGGCAGCAAATGCGGTGTTTCCCTGCGGAAGTGGTCTTGTATATCGGCTTAAGACTTTGATTGACATTGGTGGTTTTGTCACCACTGGTGCTGTCGAAGACTTAAGAACAGGATACAAGGCACATCGAGCAGGATGGACCGGGGCATACTTACCCATAGTGGGAGCGATTGGTCAAATCGCGCCTGAAGATATCGCAGTGGTGAAGAAACAAAGAAGTAGCTGGGCCCTAGATACCCAAAGCTTAATGTTTTGGCAACCTCCGCTACTTGTGAAGGGATTGAGTCTTCGACAAAGACTTCAATACCTTGAGCTGACCATGTTTTATTGGTATGGCTGGGGGATGATCGTCTTTATGGTGACTCCTATCTTCGCCCTTCTACTTGACATCTATCCAGTAGTTACAACAGAAGCCAATTATGCGCTGCATTTTTGGCCATTCTTCATCGCGATGGAGGCGTACCATGTAACTCTGAACAAAGAGCTATCGTATGAATCACTGTGGCGTTCGCGTCAGATTTGGTTCTCGATGGCACCTTTCTTTGTCAAAGCAACCTTGCAGGCCATCCTAAATGGCCCACACAAACGACCTCTGTATAAAGTCACTCGTAAAGAGCGGAAGTTTTCACTGTATTGGCGTCAAACACCAATCCAGTGGCTAGTTACTCTAGCCCTTCTGGGTTCGTTGGCGTATCACGTCCGAACACATAACCTCATATCCCAGGCTGATTTGCGGTCGATGTTCTGGGCAGTTTACTTTGTAATCATGCTCAGACCAGCCACTCTTGGCAGTATTCGTGGATTAAGCATTCGAAAGGAATTTTCCAAAGTGACCACCTACACACAAAATCGTGCGAGTCCAATGATCAACTGGATCGTTGCCCCTCGCTATGCCTTGCTTACGATGATTATCGTGATTTTGGCTACTTCTATCATTGTTGGCTCAACCATGTTGAGCACCAACACCTTGGCGATGACTCCCGATCAGCTAGGTTCATCTGCAGCAATCTTGCCGGTGACGCACCTCGCATCGAGAGCTGCTTACCCAGTACCAGCGGGCTGTGAGCCCTTCGGACTGGGTGTCTACTACTCTGAGTACTGGCGAAATGGCTTTCAGCCAGTAGCCGACTTGGAGAATCTGCTAGCCCACGATGTTTGCTATGCCTTGCTGTTTACAGCGATGGGTGATGGCGATAGTCCATTTCCCTCGCAAGCGGTGGCAGAGGCTACAGCTCGTGGCTATGTCACCATGATTACTATCGAGCCGTGGCGGCGTGCGTTTGATGCTCGTCAAACAATCCAGCCAGAGTACTCTTTGGAGAGTATTGCGCTGGGTCACCATGACGAGTACTTCCGTCAATGGGCTCAAGATGCGGCTAGTAGCGGAGTACCCATCATCGTCCGTTTTGCTCATGAGCAGGCAACGGCTGTAGGCAGCCGCTCATGGTATCCCTGGCAGGGCGATCCGGTCAACTATGTCGCTGCATTTCGTCATGTAGTGGGGGTTTTCAATCAGGAAAATGCCCGCAACGTGTCGTTTATCTGGTCAGGGATGTGGCTGGATCAGCCCAACAGCTGGCTCTACTATCCTGGTGATGACGCAGCTGATATCATCGGAACGACAGTGCTGAATCACGGTGCAGCGACTGAGTGGGGCTGGATGACGTTCGAGTTCCTCTTTGGCGCACAGTATGACGCCATCGTCGCTCGCACCGATAAGCCAATTATGATCACTGAGCTTGGTTCAGCTGAGCAAGGCGGAAATAAAGCTGAGTGGCTGCGGGAGATGTTCCGGTTGCTGGCCACGCGCTACACCCGGGTCAACTCGATCTTCATCCTCGAGTACGACGTTGATCGTCAGTTCAACCAGATCAACTGGTCACTTCACAGCAGCCCTGAAACCTTACAGGCCGCTCGTGAAGCGTTAGCAGAGTATTTCAATCGTTAATTGAGTATCGGTGGTCTGGGTAATTCCCTGGCCACCGATTTTTTGTATCGGGTGCGCTGAGTACTATTTTCTTATACAATCCCTATAGGAGATGCCTATAGTGAAGAAAAGCTCAACAAAACAAAAGCAGTACAAGTACAGGAACTTGACTTTACTGGTATTCAGTCTCGTTTTAGCGATCTTTCTTTATCAATTCGAAGCATTCCACAAACTTCTTCTTTCTTTAGGTTCATACGGCTATATCAGCGCGTTTGTGGCGGGCGTTATGTTTGTTTCGTCATTTAGCGTTGCTACAGGCATTGTCATATTACTGGTACTAGCAGAGCAGCTGAGTAAAGTTGAAATTGCGCTGCTGGCTGGTCTAGGTGCGGTGGTGGGGGACCTGATTATTTTCAAATTTGTTAAGGACGGATTACTCGAGGAAATTAAACCGGTCTACGAACGATTTGGTGGAAGACATCTGCAGGCATTACTTCGTACTAAGTACTTTAGCTGGGCGATGCCTTTGATTGGAGCCATGCTCATTGCTTCACCTCTACCTGATGAGATTGGTGTAAGCTTGATGGGAATCTCTAAGATGAGTATCTATAAATTTGTGCTCATAACTTTTGTACTCAACAGTATTGGTATATTTATGGTGCTATCAGCTTCCGTGGTAATTAAGTCACAGTAAGCGTAGAATACTACTTTTAGTGCTTACCCCCGACTTTTTTTTACTCCAGCTACAATCCCGATTGGGTTTACGTTTTGCCCCTATTGGCTCGGCGGTGCCTAATCTCGGAGTAGAGCATGGGGCAACAAATATTGTTGAGAAACTGCCGAGGTATTTTACCGGCAAGCAGTCACTAGTTCTACAGTTTCCCGAGCCAGAATCACTTTCAGCCGACAGATATCTGACTCAAGTTTTTGAGCAGTACTTAGCCGCCAAATATCAATTACTCGCTGCCTGGCCACTGAGTACCTCACTAGTTGCTTTAGGTGGTGATCACAGCACGGCTTTTATTAGCCTAGCAGCGGTGATGGAACGTTATAGTGCTGCCAACGTAGCCGTAATTATGTTTGACTCACATGCAGATCTACATCAAGCTGCTACCAGCCCCACGGGCAACTTCCATGGCATGTGGCTGCGGTCTCTCTGCGACAGCTTTCCGCTGCTTAATGATCAAGGCTACTCGCGTCGGCTGGATCCGACGCAACTGCGATTTGTGGGAAACTTATTAACTGAGGCCGCAGAGGTAGAGTTTATTGCTCAGCACGAGATTCAGATCTACGACTCTTCACGCATAAGTTTACCAGCAGCAAATCAGCTGGTGGAGTGGGCTGCCACATTTCCCCATCTCCATGTCTCATTTGACGTAGATGTCTTTGATCAAACTTTAGTTAGCGCCACTGGCACGCCTAACCCCAATGGTCTTACGATGAACGAAGTAATGATGATGCTACAGCCACTGGCTGCGCACGGCTCTATCAGCCTAGATATTGTTGAGCACAATCCACACAAACCAGAGGCTGTCCAAACCCTGCCTCTGATCGAAAGAATTTTACAAACACTACTTTAAGACCTTATTAAAACACTTACTCCTTGATATACTCTCATGGTATTTCTACCAGATATGAAAAAAGATACCTACGACTTAAAAAACGCTCGCCGCATCGCTGTTCTGATGGACAGTAAATACAGTATTTTTGGCATAAAGTTCGGCCTCGATTCGGTGATTGGTTTCATTCCTGGATTGGGTGATGCGGTCACTATTACGATTTCTAGTTATTTGGTCTGGATAGCTATCCAGTCAGGTGTACCAGCGCATAAGTTAATACGCATGATCGGTAATTTGGGAATTGATAGCGTACTTGGTTTAGTACCCATTCTCGGGGATGTGGTAGATATTTTTTATAAAGCTAACTTGAAAAATTTACAAATTCTCGAGGACCACTTTGCATCATTGGCACGAGCTGACGCCAAGGTAGTCGAAGGTGAAGTTGTGGAATAAGAATTGATCAACCCAACTTTTCTTTCACAATTGTTACGTACTCTTTAATACAATACGAGGTTTACTATGCTCGGTATTATTGATCGGATTAAAACCAGACGACTAACAGAGCTTGATCGCTATGTTTTGAGTGTTTGTGGCGTCATCGTTTCGTTGATAGCTAAATTTTTTATCCATACTGTCCTGAAAATTGAAACAACGGTGTTCTTGCTGTCATTTTGGCCGGTAGCCTTAGGAGCCTGGATTGGTGGTTGGCGAGTGGGTCTCTTTGCTGGGGTGTTAGAGATACTACTGTTGCGATTCTTCTTTATCACACCTCGATACACTTTATTTTTGGCGGAGTCGGTGTGGAACTACCGGCTACTATTCTTTGCGCTCGAGTTACTTGTGATCAATGCGATTACTAGTAGTGCCCGGGTACTCCGGATGCATAGCCGTGCGCTTTCTCGCGATCTGACGAGCAGCCTCAGGCGTTTTAAGTTGCTGTCAGAGCAAGTGCAAGGGTATGCTTTTTTCTTTCTTAATACTAAAGGTCGGGTTATTGAGTGGAATTTAGCTGCTCATGTCATGTTTGGGGTGGCTCAACCAGCAGTGATGAGCAAGCAAATTCATTTACTATTTCCCAGAATTGGTGACCAATCTTATTGGCGTAAAGTTCTGACAGTAAGCTGTAAAAAAGCCTCAGCTGAAACAGAAGGCTGGATTATGACTCCGGAAGGTACACGGAGCTGGTTGCATATCATTACGACCCCGCTTTATGACACCGATGGAAAACTCGAGGGCTACGGTGTTATCTGCCGCGACCGATCTGAGAGAAAAGAAATTGAGACAGAAAAAGATAGATTTATCGACGATGCTAGTCATGAGCTAAAAACTCCGGTCACTAGTATTAAACTCTTTACACAAATACTTGAACGAAGATATAGCGCTGATACTCAGAATGCGGATATCTTTCGCAAGCTTAATTATCAGCTCGACTCCCTTACCGACTTAGTTAACATGATTCTAGACATCTCTCGCATTCAAAATAATCGACTTGAGCCAAACTTTCAGTCATTCTCAGTTAGTGAATGGATGCAGTCGGCATACACTAAATTCTCTCAGCGCGAAACGTTAACTCAAATACAATCCACGCCCATCACCTCTAAACAGGAAGTGGTTGGGGATAAGGCTCGACTGACTCAGGCAGTGACGTTACTGCTGCTATTTGTGGGCAGTTTTGCTGAGCGAGGGAGTAAGGTATGGGTTAAAACGCGGATATCTACACGCCGGGTAGAGATCTCGGTGGGGAAACTAGCCAATCCTCAGTTGGTGAAGGATCAAGAGAGTATTTTTTCTCAGCTACACAATAAAAATATTCTGGGTCAAAAAGGAAGTGCAGGTTTAGGTTTTGGAGTGTATTTTGCCTACCAAATCCTTCAACTACATGGCGGAACGGTAGAGTTTGTGGAGAAACAAAAGGATGTCTGGATAGTGATGACACTTCCTACCATGCCGGTAGCCCACGAAAATGGGCCAGGGGTATAAAGCCCTGACCCATTTTCTAATCTGTCTAGTATTAGCGAGCTAATAAGCGACCGAGCCAGATGAGCACTACTGCACCCAAAGTGGCAACGACGAGACTGTAGATATTGAAACCTGTCACGCCTGGTTGGCCAACGAAGTTCATCAATAAACCACCAACAATGGCACCTACGACACCTAAAACGATGTCTAAAATAGTACCTTGGCTGTTATTAGTCTTCATGATGACTGAGGCTAGCCAGCCTGCGATTAGTCCTAAGACAATGTAGAGAATGAAGTTCATATCCCGTACCTCCAATAAAAGTTATATTAGCTATATAATATAGCTGTACATCAATAGAAAGTAGAGAATTGAGTAAGAAAAGGGTAAGAGCTTTAATCCTTCACCATGTAGCCAAAGCCACGCACTGAGTGAAGAATGACGTTCTTGAAGTTTTTATCTATTTTCTTGCGTAAGTAGCCCATATAGACATCAACTACCCTGGTTTCAATTTCCGGTGAAGAGGCCCAAACACGAGCTAAGATCATATCGCGAGTTAGGACACGACCTTTATTCATCATTAAGTACTCGAGTAACTTGAACTCCAAGGGGGTAAGTTGAATAACTTGGCCATCCCGAGTCACTTCTACTCGGTCAGTATCAAGTGTAAGATCCTGGACACTCAACGTCTTCTCAATATGTGTGCTACTGCGTAGTCGAGCTTTCATGCGAGCCAGTAACTCATCAATTTCGAATGGTTTTGACATGTAGTCATCTGCACCTAGATTTAAGGTGTTAGTAATATCTGCAGTGGTATGTTTAGCTGTCAGGACCAAGACTTGAGTCTGAGGGGCGATTTGCTTGATTTCCTTGCAGACAGATTCACCTGAAATAGTAGGGAGGCCTAAATCTAAGATAACTAGATCAGGAGAGATTTTATCAAACATCTGTAGCGCAGTCGTGCCGTCTTCAGCAGTGATGACACTGTAGCCATGCTCACTTAGTACGCTTGCCAAGTAATCGCGGAGGTCTTTGGTGTCTTCGATGACTAAAATTGTGTTATTCATAAGAGCAATTGTTCGTATTGTACCTTATCGTTCTTACAAAGCATCGGCTAAATGAATTATTTAGGTGCCTGCTTGGGTTGAGTCTGGCGACGCTCGATCTTCTGTAGTGAGTACATCACGCGGTCATGAAGGTTAATTTTCTTGACTCGGGCGAAGCGGAGTATAGTCAAGAGAATGTCGCCTAGTTCTTGTTCATAGGTCTCGTCTTGCTGGGCAGCCAGGTTGGTTTTCTTGCGACCATGCTCTGCTAAGTAAGCTCGAGACATCTCACCAATTTCTTCGAGGAGACTTAAGATCAAGATAGAGCCAAACTCTTTGGTCGGACGCTTACCTTTATCAATTTTATCAAGGTAGCGAAAGTACTCAGCAAAAGGCGTGGAGTAGTACGTCTGCTTACTCTCATCAGTGGGGGTTTTATTTGTATCCATAACCACATTATACAAAATGTGGCGAAAAGCGCCAATTAATACCGTATACTATCTAGTACCAATGTCCCAAATTCAAGAAGTTAAAGAAGCTAGCGATATAGTAGCGCTGATCGGTGAACGGATCCAGTTACAGCGATCGAGCAGTAATTTTCGTGGCTTATGCCCCTTTCACGGTGAGCGCTCACCCTCGTTTTTTGTTAGTGAAACAATGCAGCGTTACAAATGTTTTGGTTGTGGTGAAACTGGGGACGTCTTTACCTTTCTTGAACGATACGAGGCGATGACCTTTGGCGAGTCGATGAAGTACCTGGCCGAGCGAGCTGGGATCGCATTGACGCAGTATCACTCAAATCAAGAGGATGATCACAAAGAGCAGTTATTAGCAGTTTTAAATTTAGCCAAAGAGTACTATCACTATTTACTAACCACTCACCCCGCTGGTGAACCGGCCCGGGCATATCTTAAGGAACGGGGTATTACCGCTGAGTCCATTCGCTTATTTCAACTAGGTTACTCACTTGATAGCTGGCAAGAGTTACTTTCCTATCTGCATGGTAAGAAAAAGTTTTCACTTGAGCTCTTAGCGGAGGCGGGATTGACGGTCAGCGGCAAGCAAAATAGACCGTATGATCGCTTTCGTGGCCGGTTGATGTTTCCCCTCACCAACCATCGCGGCCAAGTAGTGGGATTTTCGGGTCGCATTCTGGACAGTGAGGCCAAGGAAGCAAAGTACATCAATAGCCCGGAAACTACCCTCTACCACAAGTCACAGATGCTCTATGGCTACAGTGAGCTCTTTCAGGAGATCCGAAAAAAGAAAGAAATCATCATCGTCGAGGGTGAGGTAGACGTAATCTCATCGAGCCAGGCTCATGTCAATAATGTGGCCGCTATTAAAGGTTCAGCTTTTACAGCAGATCACCTAAAGTTAATTAGCCGTGTCGCCGAGACACTTTTATTTAGCCTAGATATGGACAGTGCCGGCACAGCTGCTACCAAGCGGGCAATTACCCTGACCAAAGATCATGCCCTAGATCTACGAGTTATCGTC